>JAYVJS010000249.1:0-24400 GCA_043769075.1 Gemmatimonadota bacterium
TGGCACTGGTCGAGCGATCGCTCGGCCTCGACCAGCCCCTGGGCGAGCAATACGTCCGGTGGATCGGCCAGGCGATCCAGGGGCGCTTCGGGATCAGCATCGCCACCGGCCGACCGGCTCTTCAAATCATCGGCGAAGCGTGGCCGGCGACTGTCATTCTGGTCGGCTTATCGATTTTGTTGGGCCATCTGTTCGGGATCGGAATAGCCGCCATCCAGGCCACGACCCGCCGTCGCGGAGTGGATCGATTCTGGTCCTTCGTTTCGGTCGTGCTGGCCGCGCTGCCTGGCTACTGGCTGGCTTTCGTCCTCGTGATGCTCTTCACCTATACTCTGCGCTGGCTACCGGCTTTCGGGGCGGCGGGAATCGACTCCGATTTTCTCTCTCCCGGCGACCGGTTGGTGGATCGACTCACCCACTTGGCCATGCCGCTTGCCACCCTGACCCTGATCGGGATCGGGACCACCGCGCGGTATGCCCGGGGCACCCTCAAACGAGTGGCTCACGATCCCTACCTCACGGTCGCGCGCGCCAAGGGGCTCGGCTCGCTCAGGGTACTTCTTTGGCATCATCTCCGGAACGGTCTGGTGCCGGTCGTGGCCCTCCTCGGCCTTTCCCTACCGGCCCTGTTCTCGGGGGCGGTCTTCGTCGAGGGGGTGTTCGCCTGGCCCGGAGTCGGGAGTGTGCTGATCCATGCGGTCCAGGCCCGCGACTATCCCGTGGTCATGGCGGCCGCCACCATCAGTGCGGTCCTGGTCGTGGTCGGCAGCGTGTTCGCCGAAGCGGCCCTTCATCGCGTCGACCCGAGAACCCGGCCGTGACGAAGACCGGTCGTCTCGGGTTGGTGGTCCTCGGGCTCTTCGCGGCCGCGGCGGTGTTGGCACCGTGGCTCGTAACCGTGGGGCCGACGGACACCACCGATATTCTGCTGACTCGCTTCCTGCCTCCGGGGGCCACCGATGGTGTGGGGATCTTCCACTTGCTCGGAACCGATCGGCTGGGCCGCGATGTTTGGAGCCGGCTCGTGTTCGGGGCCAGGATCTCCTTGGTTGTGGCCCTGGCCGCCACCGCTGGGGCGGTTGGCGTCGGGATCGCCATCGGCGGGTTGTCGGCTCTGAGCCCTCGGCCGATCGCGACGGTCCTGCTTGGGATCACTGATTTTGCCTTGGCGCTTCCTCGCGTCGTGATTTTGCTGCTCCTGGCGGCCTTGTGGCAGCCCAGTGCCGGTCTGGTCGTGCTCATTCTGAGCCTCACCGGTTGGATGCCGGTGGCCCGGCTGACGTACGCGGAAACCCTGGCTCACCTGGGCCGTCCATACGCGGAAGGGTCGCGGGCCCTGGGAGCGGGACCGGTGCGCCTGTTCCTCACTCATCTGCTGCCTAACGTCGCGCCACCCCTCCTGGCCGCCGCCACGCTTGGGTTGGGGAACGCGATTACCCTCGAGGCCGGCTTGTCGTTCCTGGGGCTCGGGGTCCAGCCCCCGACCGCCTCATGGGGAACCCTGATCGCCTCGGGCCGCGACACCGTCATCAACGCGCCGTGGGTTGGCCTGGCGCCCGGCATAGCACTAGTGTTGGTGGTGGTCGCCGCCACCGTGGTGGCCGATGGATTTGAGACCCCGAAAGCGGGCCCTTCCTGACCGGTTCACCAGAGCTCACCAAGACCCTCACCCCGCTCCAGCTCTTCCTGATCGCCTTCGGTGCGGCCATCGGAGTCGGCTGGATCATCGTGGTCGGCGAATGGCTCGGCCAAGCCGGACCGCTCGGTACCGCCATCGGATTCGGGGCCGGCGCTCTGGTCATCAGCCTCGTCTGTCTCTGCTATGGTGAACTCGCGGCCATGTTCCCGGTTGCAGGCGGCGAGATCGTCTACTGCTACGAGATCTACGGCCCTCGCACCGGTTTTCTGATCGGTTGGTTCCTGGCCGCGGGCTATCTCGCCGTCATCACCTTCGAAACCATCTCGGTCGGCTGGGTGGCTGGGGCGCTATTTCCCGGCCTCGAAGGACCGACGATCGCGGTCATCAACGGATCCCCGCTTCGGCTCGGCAGCGCCCTGATGGGCATCCTCGGCACCGGGCTCCTGGTCTGGGTGAATTATCGCGGTGTTCGCCAGGCGGCCCGGCTCCAAGACTGGATGACCTGGGGGCTGGTGGTCGCCTCGCTGGCCTTCATCACCGCCGGGATCGCCCGGGGGAGTGCGGCCAACCTTCAACCGCTCTTTCACGTCGGGGCGAGCGGATCGATTCTCCCCGGGATGGTGGCGGTGTTTCTCGCCACGCCCAATTGGTTAGGCGGGTTCGCGTTCATCCCCCAGTTGATGGAAGAACAGGCGCCCGGCAGTCCGCCGAACCGGGCCGTCCTCGCGATGGTGATGCAGGTGGTGTTGGCCGCCGCGTTCTATTCGCTCGTCACCATCGCGGCGGCCATGGCGGTGCCGTGGCAAACCCTGGTCGGCAAAGGCCTTCCGGTGGCCGAGGCGTTCCGAGTGGCGTTCGGCTCGGAGCTCGCGGCCAAGTTGGTCCTATTCACCGGCCTGCTGGGGCTCATCACGACCTGGAACGCGGTGTTGATCGCTGGGTCGCGGGTCCTCTTTGCCCTGGGGCGGGCCCGGATGATCCACGCCCGATTTGGCACCGTCGATACGACGACCGGCGTGCCGGGCTTTGCCCTCCTCTTTGCCGGCGCCGTGAGCATCATCGGGATGGTCCTCGGCCGACGAGCCCTGCTCCCGTTGTTGACCGTCACCGCGATCTCACAGGCCGCGGCCTTCGTCTTGGTTTCGGTTGGCGTTGTGAGGCTCCGCCGAACCCGGCCGTTGGTCAAGCGGCCTTATCGAGTCCCCGGTGGTGTGCCGGTCGCGACCTTGGCCGCGGCCGGCGCGAGTGCGGCGCTCTACCTTGCGTTGGCCGAGCCCTATCGGGCCCGGGCGAGCGGGATTCCGCTCGAGTGGTGGCTGTTGATCGGATGGGGCGTGGTTGGCTTTGCCTTCTGGACCGCGTCGAGCCGGCACCGCCAGAACCTGACCGAGGCCGAACGGCGACACCTGCTCCTCGGCGGCCATCCAAACGACACCAAGTGACTCAAACCGTGACCGAGGCGCCGGACCTCGGCCCAGTCTCGACCGACCCTCTGTTACCAGGCCCGTAAGTCATTGTCACAAAACAGGTAACATCGATTCTCCCGGGATTATCCCGGTCCGGCTTATCTCACCTTGATGCTGCCTGGGTCATTCCGATGCAGTGACGGGCGGACCGCCCCGTTGTCGCGGAATCGCCCCAGCCCGATGTCGCGCCGCCACACACCAAGCCATTCGGCCCCCGCAAACAGCTGCACCACCCCTTTGACAGTTGCAAAGGAACCTGACAAATCGGGAATTCTCAGAACACCGCTTCGGCGAACTACTTCACAAGTATTGCCACATAACGACTTAGGCGCCGTGTGGTCCGATGGTTGCTTTGACCACCACCAGGAATCGCAGCGTGCTGTTTCGACCACAACCAAGGAATGACTCAATGTTTGACCGGATCTCCACGAAGTACCTGACCACCCTCGCAGCCCTCGCCCTTTTGGGCACCGCCGGCTGCAACGGGAACCAAGTGCTCCCCACCGATAGCGGAACCGACCCCAAGTTGGCCGCTCAGCACCAGGCCAACCTGGCGGCGATCGACCTCGAGCGGAAAGCCTCCACCGCCCGGTACGATGCCCTGCTCAAATCGTGGAACAATCGCGCCACCGGCGAGAAGCCGATGATGGCCGCTAGCACCTCGACCGTCAACTACGTCGCCTGCGCCCCGCTGCCGTTCGATGGCTCAGCCCAGGTGGTTGGTTCCGCCGGTGGTGTGTTCAATTTCGGCCCGCACAAGCTGACCGTTCCGGCCGGGGCCCTTTCCAGCAACGTCTCGATCGCGGTCATGGTCGTCACCGCGCTCCAAACCGAAGTAAAGTTGCTCCCCCACGGCACCCAGTTCTCCGTCCCGGTCAAGCTCAAGCTGGCCTACTCGCAGTGTGAAACCGCTCCGACTCACCGGGTCGCTTACGTCGACGATAGCGGCACCCTGTTGGAATGGACCGCCGCGGTCGACAATCCGTCACTCGGCTTCGTCGAAGCTACCTTGAATCACTTCTCCATTTACGCGGTCGCTTACTAACCCTAACGACTACGAAACCGGAGACCACAACAATGATCGATACGATGTCTTCCGAGGCCACCCAGTCGCTCGCAGTTGAGATGCGGCTCCTGGTGGACGCGGGACGACCCGATGAGGCCCTCGCGAAGGCCGACTCGTTGACCGAGGCGGAGATTCGTGAGACGCCTGAGGTAGAGATCGAGATGGCCCGGGCCCTTGCTCGCACCGGCCACTTCGACCGAGCCACGGCTCGCGCCACCACCGCACTCTGGAGCGCCCGGGTCCGCCGCGACCTCCGCAGTCAGATGCGGGCCAACTTGATCCTCGGCGGGATTGCCTTCGAACAGGGCCATCCGCACGCCGCCGAACACCACTTTGGGATCGTCCGGGTACTGGCCACCTCGCTCGACGACCGCCAAGTGCTCCAGAAGGTCACCAACAACCTTTCGCTCCTGGCGCTTCAGCGGCAGGATTTCGAAGGGGCCGAAGCCCTGCTCCAGGCCGCCCTCCGGCTGGCCGAAGAGCTCGCCGATATCCGGGCGCAGGCCGAGGTGCTCCACAACTTGAACATCACCAGCCGGAACCTCGGTCAGTTCGAGGCCGGAACCCGGGCCGCCAAGCGGGCCACTCAGCTCGCCGAGCACTTGAACGACTGGTCCATGGTGGCCATGGCGTTAGGCGGCTTGGTCGAAACCAGCCTCTGGCTCGACGCGAACGACGGACTTGATGCCCTGATCGACCGGGCCATCGAGTGCGCCCGCCGCGGTGGCGACCCGGTTCGGGAAGCCACGGCCGGCCGGATCCGGTCGGTCTTGGCCCTGAAGCGGAAGAACCTGACGGCGGCCTACGAGCAGGCCGAAGCCGCCCGCCAGTTGGCCCTCGAGAACCAGGCCGATCTCTTGGCCGCCGAGTGCACCGCGATCATGGCGGTGGCGAAGAAGCGGGCCCACGGTGAAGCGGTGGCGGCGAGCCTTCGGCAGGATGCGACGGCCCAGCTGGACCGGCACCGGGCCTTCTTGGAGACCGAATGGTTCGAACGCGAGTGGGGGGCGCCCGTCTAAAGCCGACGATCCTTCTGAGGTTCACCAGACGAAGCCCAACGCCCTGTTGGGCTTCGTCGCTTTGGGTGGCGACGTTGATTTGGGGGGGATGCGCCGACGACTTCAACGGGACTTCCGCCGAGTCAGGGCCGCGGAACGAGAATAAAACCTGTGGTCAGATCACCCAGCGTTTCCGTCCGCTGGCCCTTGTGGAGCCAATGCCAGTACCCAATCAGGGCGCAGAAGAAAGCGTCGGTTTGGTCTTCGACGTCCTTCGTCCACGGCATCCGTAGCAGGCCCGAGAGGGCAAGGCTGACCTGAAGCGCGGGGAAATGTTCCCTCAGGCATGTGCTGAGCTTCGCCTGCAAGTCGCGAAACGCGCGCCGTCGGGCCTCGACACTGCCGCGCTTGTAGGGAATTCGTTCTCTCAGCCCGAACAGACGCACCATCGCCGGGTGGGGATAGACTTCCGCCACAACGCGACGGCCCGCTGTGCCGATGCTGAATCCCTTCTGAACCAGCTTGCTGGCCAGCCGGGAGGGCCGAGGACAGAGGCCGAGGTTGGCGGGATGAGCACCCGACTTGAACCGACCGAAATGAACGTGGGTCAGACGGTCCACTGGTTGGGCGCCAGTCGGATTAGGGCACACGATTGGTGCATCGACCGCAATGAACGCTGGGCCGCAGCCAACGCTGGCCTCAAGATACGCCAGCAGCTCATCGTCGCCCCGGGTCAGTCCGATGGCTCGGAAGCGGGCCTGGCGACAATCCGCGTCGAGCACGCAGATCCCGTCCGGCCTGCGCTCTCCCCAGGCCAAGTCGATTCCCACGATTCGGATCCGATCCGGAAGGGCCCCCATGCAGGGTGACTAGGCGAGCAGAGCAATCGAGATGACTGCCCGGGCCGACCAGGCCACGGTCCGGACCCAGTTCGTGTGTACCAGCCGGCGGTGGGTCGCGACATCGAACCTGCCTTCAAGCCGGCGGTGGGCGGGTACCTGCCAGAAGCCCGTGCTCACCCAGATGGTGACCAGCAGGGCAAGGCCGCACCACGCGAGGGCGCCTCCCATCCGGAAAGCGAGGGTGACCGCACTCGCCATCTCGGCGAGCATCGGCAGCGCAACGACCCGGCCGGTCCGCCGGGTGTGTTGCCGCTCGTATCCCGCGAATTCGCTGGCGCCGACGTCTGAGAACAAAGGGTAGTGAACGATTTGCACGAACCAGATGACACCCAGCATGAACAGCGTCGTCGCGGTGTGGACGAGTAGCAGCAAGTCGTCGACGGAGGAGAGAGTCATGGTGGCTGGGAACGGTTCGCTCGGCAGCCGGCCCCCGATCGGCGCCGAGTCGACCTATCGACCGGTGACCCTGGGAGACTGGGTGGCACGCGAATCTGGGTCGTCGGCCCGGAGCGGTGCGCCCAATTTGTCATTTTCTCGCCCGTCCCTGATCGCGGCCAACACCAAGCCTAGGATGCCGGCAACCGCGGGAATCGAAACCGCGACGCCCATTGAGAACAACGCGAGGTCACTCACGTGGATCTCCGATCATGAGAAGTGCGACTGCGCCGAAGGCGAGGATTGACGGCACCCAGAGGCCGACGAAGGCCCCCTGCTCGCGGCTGCCGGTAAACCAGAGCGTGACGGACAGCACGAATGAGGCGAAAGCCGCGCCAAGAATGGCCATCCCCGCGCGGAGCCGGAGATTGCGTCGCCGCATTTTGGGAACTCCCGAGGATGGTCTGGTCACGTTGGGGTCGTTCATAGGAAGACCACGAGGCAGGACAGCCCGAGCAGCGCCAGCGCGGGCAGCGACTTCCTGATTGGATCGCGAACCTTGAGATGCATCGACACGGCACCGAGCATCAGGACCGCGGTCCCGATTGCCGCCGGCCGGGAGACGGCTGGCCACCAGATCCCCGCCAGCAGGAGGATGGCCAAGGAGACCTTGGCGAACCCGACCGCAGCCACCGACCAGGACGGGAGCCCGTAGGTGGCGAATTCCTCGCGAAGCGTCTGGGCGTTCTGGCCACGCCACGCGGTCGGCTTACCGGGTCTCAGAACCCAGACGTTGAGAAGCCCGAGCGCGATGACCAGGCTGCTTCCGTTTGCTGCGAACTCCATGCTAGACCTCCCGTTTGCCGATAGTGAACAGTTGGTCGACCCAAGTTCTGAGGAGTGCCAAAGATCAAGGCGATCAATTAGCAGCGGTCCATGTACTGTACAGATAAATTACCTGTTTGTCCTGGTTTTGTCAAGCCATTGGTCTTGGAATGCTCGGTCCTTTCGACTGCCCGTGTTCACCAAGCGGGCCAGGCGAGCCACGGTCGCGCATCCCAAGTGCTATTTCTTCGATACCGGGGTCTTTCGGGCACTCCGCCCAACCGGGCCGCTGGATCGTCCGGCCGAAATCGACGGCCCGGCGCTCGAGGGACTCGTGGCAGCGCACCTGACGATCTCCGCGGGCTCCGAGCATTCGTGAGTGAGTATCCCGAGTGCCGGCCCCTGCTGCTGTACCGTGGTACCGACCGGCTGGAGATTGGCGGGATCCGCTGTTGGCGGTGGCCGAATTGCTGACGCGATTACGACCCGGCACCGACCCGATCGCCGGCCGCGGCGGGCCGGCCGGCCGACCGTGATCGCTGATCCGCTCCCCCGGCCAAACGGCGAAAGCAAGCAATCCGCGGAGCGGCACCACGGTTGACGGCGCGGTCCGATCGCCGAATTCCTCCGAGTCGCTTGTCGAGAGCGATACCCGTGACAGTCGGGCAACGGGGGCTTATCCTGGGGCATGCGAATCGCCAACCGTCACACCCAACCTGTCGCCCGCCGCGCGAGCCTTTCTCGCGCTCTGGCAATCACCGTAGGCCTCCTCCTCGCGACCCCCGCGGTCCCGGTCGTTGCTTCGGCCCAGGAGCCGACCCGGACCTACACACAGGCCCCGCCCCTCCCCGACCTGGCCGGCAAGGTGGTGCTGACCACGGGCTCCACCGACGGGCTGGGCCGCGACGTGGCGCGCCGGGTTGCCGCAGCTGGGGCTCATGTGCTGGTGACCGGCCGGAGCGTCGAGCGGGGCGACTCGCTGGTTGCGGAGATTGCCAAGAGCGGCAAAGGCAGCGCGAAGTTCTATCGCGCCGATCTTGCCTCCCTCGCGCAGGCTGGCGCCCTGGCCGACGCGGTGATCCGCGACAACCCGCGACTCGACTATCTGATCAACAACGCCGGCGTCGGCTTGATCTTCGACACCACCCGGAAGTTCAGTGTCGAAGGCCATGAGATGCACTTCGCGGTGAACTACCTGGCCCACTATCTCCTGACCAAACGACTCCTACCGCTCCTGACGGCCAGCGCTCCGGCCCGCATCATCAACGTGTCGTCGGGCTCGCAGCAGGCGATCGACTTCGACGACCCGATGATGTCGAAGGGCTACACCGGCGCCCGCGGGTACGCCCAGAGCAAGCTCGCCCAAGTGATGATGACGATCGACATGGCCCCCGCCCTCGAAGAGGCCGGGATCCTGACCTATTCCCTCCACCCGGCCACCACGATGGGGACCACCATGGCTCGGGCCCTGAAGGTCAAGCCGCGCTCGACTATCGCCGAGGGCGTGGAATCGGTGATCAACGCGATGACCACCACCGAGCCGAGCGGGACGTTTTTCAACCAGCTGAAGCCGTGGAAGGCGGAGGCCCAGGCGTACGACGCGGAGGCCCGCGCCAAACTCCGGGCGCTGAGCGAGCGGATGACGGCGGAGCATTAAAGGGCCGCTTGGTTGGTCCCCCTGGACCTTCGGACTTCTTCACCGACATCGACGCGGGCAAACCGCGGGTAGAACCTCACGAAATCGGTTTCGCGCTCGCCAATTTCTTCACCAGCTGATAGAGAAGGGCATGGCCCTCGAAAAAGGACTGGACCCGGATCCGCTCGTCCCGGCCGTGGAAACGAATGTCGTCCCGGTCGAAGAAGAACCCTTGCACTCCATACGTCGGAATCCCGGCCGATCGTAGCGACCGGCCGTCGGTCGCGCCCATCACCATGATCGGCACCGTGACGACGCCGGGCCACATCGCGGTGGTGATCTCGGAGACCGCGCCCATCACATCCGGCCGAAGCGGCGAGGCCGGCCCGCGGCCCAACGCGTTGACGCGGCTGATGGAAACCCCCGAATCGGCGACGACCTTGCGGAGGGCAGCCTCGACGTCGTCCGGCTCGTCTTCCGGCAGGACCCGGCAATTGATCGTCGCGGCCGCCAACTGGGGCAACGCGTTCATCGCATGACCGCCCTCGAGCATCGTCGCGACGCAGGTGGTGCGGAGCGTGGCATTCCATGGCGTCGACGACCGGGCCACCCGCACCATGGCCTCGCGTGAACCAGCCGCGACCCGTTCCAGATCGGCTCGGACGGCCCCGGTCTCGGTCTTGGCCATTTGCTTGAAGTATGCGGCCGTGACTTCGTTGGTCTTCAAAGGAAAACTGAATCGCGACAGCCGGTCGAGCGCCCCGGCCAGCCGATAGATGGCGTTGTCGGCCACCGGGAGCGAACTGTGGCCGCCCTTGTTCAGGACTTCGAGCCGGAACCCGAGCACGTACTTCTCACTGACCTGGATGTCGTTGGCGATCCGCTTGCCGTTCACCGACTCGCCCCAGCCACCCTCGTTCAGGGCGTACTCGGCGTCGATCCAGTCGCGGTGGTTCTTGAGCAGCCAGTCGACGCCGTTATACGGGCCCCCGCCCTCTTCGTCGGCGGTCAGCGCCACGATGATGTCGCGGTCGGGTGTGAAGCCTTCCTTCCGATACTGGATCAAATTGGCGATCCAGGCCGCCGCTTGGGCCTTGTCGTCGCCCACACCGCGCCCGTAGAAATAGCCGTCCTGTTCGGTGAGTTGGAACGGATCCACGGTCCAGTCTTCGCGCTTGGCTTCGACGACGTCGGTATGGGCCAGGAGCAGCAGCGGCTTCCGGGCCCCGCTCCCGCGATAGCGAACGACCAGATTCATCTTGTTCGGGTGGGCACCGGCCACCTGGATGTCCCCGTCCGGGAATCCCGCCGCCTTGAGCCGGGCCACAGCGGCCTGGACCACGGGGGTAGTCGCACCGGTGCTGAAGCCGGAGTTGACGGCGATGAATTCCTGATAGATCGCCCGGACCAACCCTTGTTCCGGAGCCGGCCTGGTCACCTGCGCCTTCGCGATAGGGGCAACGAGCTGCGCCAGGATCAAGGCGATGAGGATGAACCGTTTCATGGTTGGCTTCCGGTGGATGTGGCGTGGCCCGGTCGTGCGTAGCGATCGGACAATGCGGCCGCGAGGCGCTCGGACGGGGAGCTCATGGCCGCTCCGCCTTCGCGGAGTTGCCGGCGTCGTTCTCGAGATCGGTCAGCACGTCATAGCGAGATGGCGGGAGAGGAAATCCGACTGGGGTCGGTTGAATGTAAGACGCCTTCGCCGACCGCGCGAGATCTATAACCCGACCGTTGTCGTGGTCTTGATGCCGAAACGCTTCATCCGCAAAGCCAAAGTCGTAGGCTTCAGGCCCAACAGCGCCGCCTCACACCCTGCCCCATCGATGCGGCCGTTCGCTTCCCGGAGGGCTCCGGTAACCGGATCGCGGTGCGCTTCACCTATGAATATCGGGACGAGGCCGTTTGAGCTACCGGCATCCGACGACGCCCCCAAGCCCAACTCCACCCGGGGCGCCCATCGACTCCCGATCCACGGAGGCTTATCCTGGGGCATGCCAATCGCCAACCTAGCAACCCGCCAGAACAGGATGCGCCGCGTGATTCGACTGACCGCGATCGCCGCCCTTTCGACCACTCTGCTCCCGAGCAGCCAAGGCGTCGCCCAGCGACCGAGCACCATGGCCGGCCGCTCGACCGTCTATGCGCCTAACGGGATGGTGGCCACCAGCCAGCCCCTGGCCTCTGCCGCGGGGCTCGAAGTCCTCCGCACCGGCGGAAACGCGATCGACGCGGCGGTGGCCGCCGCGGCCGTGCTGAGCGTCACTGAGCCCCACATGACCGGGATCGGCGGCGACATGTTCGCGATCGTCTGGCTGGCCCGGGAGCAAAAGCTGGTGGCGCTCAATGCGGCGGGCCGGGCCGGTTCACTGATGACGCGCGAAACCCTCGCGGCCCGCGGGTTCAAATCAGGACTGCAGCAGGGCGTTCTGTCGGTGACCGTCCCGGGGGCGCTGGCCGGTTGGGAGCTGCTGGTGCGGACCCACGGCCGCCGGACCCTGGCCGCGGCGCTGGCGCCGGCGATCCGCTACGCCCGGGAAGGGTTCCCTGTCACACCGATCATCGCCCAGCAATGGGCCGCCGAAACGGAACTGCTCAAGCGAGACTCCGCCGCGGCCGCCACCTTCCTCCCCGGTGGCCATGCGCCGGCCGCTGGAGAGTGGTTCCGGAATCCCGACTACGCCCGCACCCTCCAGGCGATCGCCACCAGCGGCATCGGTGCCTTCTACGGCGGCCCGATCGGCCGGCGGATCGTGGCGCGGCTTGCCGCCCTTGACGGGCTCATCACTCTCGACGACCTCCGGAAGAACGCCCCGAACTGGGTCACCCCGATCTCGGTGCCATTCCGGGGCTACCGGGTCTGGGAGCTCCCGCCCAGCAACCAGGGTATTGCGGCGCTCGAAATGCTCCGGATCCTCGAACCTTACGACCTCAAAGCGATGGGCCACAACTCGGCCGCCTACCTCCATCATCTGATCGAGGCCAAGAAGCTGGCCTACGCCGACCTCGAGCGGTTCGTGGGAGATGCCGACCATCTCGACCTGCCGGCCGAGCGAATGCTGACTGATGCGTTCATTGCTGAGCGGCGGAGCCACCTCGACGCAGCGAAGGCCCAGGCCAGGGTCGATCCCGGGCCACTCCGGACGGCGAGCGAAACCATCTACCTCACCACGGCCGATGCCGAGGGGAACATGGTGTCGCTGATCAACTCGAATTTCGACGCGTTCGGGTCGGGCATCGTGGTGCCGGGCACCGGCTTTCCACTCCACAACCGTGGGGCGGGTTTCACGCTGACGGAGGGACTGCCTAACACCGCGGCGCCGGGCAAGCGCCCATTTCACACCCTGATCCCGGGTTTCGTCACCCAGACCGTCCAGGGCCGCGAGACCGGCTATATGGGCTTCGGGCTGATGGGCGGCGGGATGCAGGCCCAGGGCCACGTCCAGTTCTTGATCAACCACTTCGTGTTCGGGATGGATGTGCAGGAGGCCATCGACGCGCCCCGGTTCCGGCACCTCGAGGGCCTTCGAGTGGCCATCGAAATGCCGGTCGGCGATCAGGTTCGCGCCGCGCTTAGCAGCATGGGACACCTGCTGGTCAACGAGCGGCCGATTTCATTCGGCGGGGCGCAGGCCATCGTGCGGCTCCCGAAAGGGTACGCGGCGGGCAGCGACCCCCGGAAGGACGGGATGGCGGTTGGGTACTGAGCCTGAAACACTCGGGGAGACCTTGCCGTAAACCGGGTATCCCAATGAACACGCTCCTTCGAGACGCGAAGCTCGCCATCCGGAGCCTCCGGCACCACAAAGGCCTGGTGCTGGTGGCCTCGGTGTCGCTCGCGCTTGGCATCGCGGTCAACGTCACGATCTTCTCGGCGGTCAACACCCTGGTGTGGACTCCGCTCGCCTACCCCGAACCCGACCGCCTGGTCCATCTCTGGCAAAACAGCCGCGAGCGCGGGTGGGACCAGAGTTCGGTGTCGTTACCGAACTTCCAGGATTGGCAGACCCAAAGCCGCACCATGAAACTCGCGGCCTATTCGTCGACCGCCTTCAACCTCTCGACCGGCGGCGAGCCTGAACGAATCGATGGGATCCGGGCCTCCGGTACCCTGCTGTCCCTGCTCGGCGCCGGCTACGCGTTAGGCAAGGGGTTTTCCGCGGCCGATGAAACGCCCGGCCAAGCCCCCGTTGTGGTCCTGACTCACCGGATCTGGCTCCGCCGGTTTGACGCCGATTCATCTCTGATCGGCCGCCCGGTCCTGCTCGACGGCGAACCCCATACCGTGCTCGGCGTGTTGGCCCCCGCCTTCCGGTTTGATCTCGAGCCCGGCACCGATCTCATCGCCCCGCTGATCGCCAACCCGGCCCTGGGCCGCGGCAACAACTACCTCCGGGTCCTCGGGCGGTTGACACCGGGTACCACGATCGGAACCGCCGGTGCCGAGATCAGCCAGATCGCGGCCCGTTTGGCCCGCGAGTATCCCGCCGAGAACACCGGCATCGGCGCCTACGCAATTCCGCTGATCGAGGAGGTCGTCGAGGAGCAGCCTCGGCAAGCCGCAATGATTTGCCTCGTGGCGGTGGCGTTCGTCCTGCTGATTGCCTGCGCCAACGTCGCCAACTTGCTCTTGGCCCGCGCCACCGGACGTGACCGGGAACTGGCCGTCCGGGCCGCCATTGGAGCGAGCCGCGGCCGGTTGATTCGAGAAATGCTCACCGAGAGCATGGTGCTCGCCCTGGTCGGCGGGGCCGGCGGGCTCGCCCTGTCGTACGCCGGGATCGGGTGGTTCCGTTCGATCGTGCCGGCGGACTTCCCCCGGCTCGACCTGCTCGGCATCGACTGGCAGGCTTTCGGATACGCGGCCGTGGTCACCGTACTCACCGGCCTGCTTTTCGGTATCGCCCCCGCTCTCCGCTCCAGTCGCCCCGACCTGGTGACCTCGCTTCGCGACGGGGGCCGGGCCATGACCGGGCTCCGGCACGGCAAGCTGTTGGCGGTCCTGACCGGGGCCGAAGTGGCCCTGGCGCTCGTGCTGTTGATCTCGGCGGGGCTGCTGATCAAGGGATCGCGGGGGTTGTCGGCGGTCGACCCCGGGTTCGAGCCCACCAACGCGCTCTCGTTTCGCACCTCGCTTTCGGAACGCGAGTATCCCGACAGCACCAGTGCGCTCCGGTTCCAAGACCAACTGCTCGAGCGGCTTCGAGGTCTCGACGGAGCGGTGGCGGCCGGGGCGGTCAGCCAACTTCCGCTGGCCGGCGGTTCCGGAACGACCTACCAGGTCGAGGGGGAACCGGAGCCGGAAGTCGGGCGGAAATCGGTCGCGCAATGGCGAGGAATCTCTCCGTCATACTTGAGTGCGATCGGAATCCGGTTGCTCAGGGGCCGGGACGTACTCGCCACCGACCGGGCCGGCACGCCGCTGGTCGTGTTGGTGAACGAGACGATGGCCAAACGGCACTGGGCCGGCGGCGACCCGATCGGCCGGCGGATCAAGATCGGCGAGTCCTGGCGGGAAGTCATCGGCGTCGTCCAAGACACCCGCGAATTCGGACTCGACGACGAAGCGCCACCGACGATGTTCCTGGCCGCCGCGCAGGGTAACTACCGCCGGATGAGCTATGTCCTCCGCACCAACCGGGCCCCCGAGACATTCAGCGGGCCGGTCCGAAATGCCGTCCAGGCCCTCGCGCCGAATCAACCCCTGTACCAGCTCCAGTCGCTCGAGGCGCACCTCGCCGGATCGATCCGGCAGCAGCAGATCATGCCGAACCTGCTGAGTGTCTTCGGTATCCTGGCGCTGCTCTTGGCCGTGATCGGTGTTTACGGCGTGATGTCATATTCGGTGGCCCAACGGACCCAGGAAATAGGGATCCGTCGGACGTTAGGCGCTGGACGGGGAGCGATCATCAGGATGGTGGTGTGGCATGGGATGAAGGTCTGCGGCGCCGGAGCAATCGTCGGGCTGGTACTCGCCTTGCTGGTTACCCGGACGCTCGCCACCTTCCTCGTCGGCGTGAGTCCCTTTGACTCCGGCGTGTTCGCGGGGGTGACTCTTACCCTGCTGACTGCGGCATTCGTAGCCA
The DNA here is from genome assembly GCA_043769075.1 of Gemmatimonadota bacterium. Lineage (GTDB taxonomy): Bacteria > Gemmatimonadota > Gemmatimonadetes > Gemmatimonadales > GWC2-71-9 > SHZU01. Next base: position 14,994 of record JAYVJS010000249.1, read on the forward strand.
GCCTGATCCCGGCGCGGCGGGCCGCCGGGATTGAGTTCCGGGGCTAACAAACCGAAGCCGGTGTCAGTGCAACAGCCGGCCAGCGATCGGCTGAAGCGGTGCTTGCAGGGTGTTCAATTCCGTGGCGACATCCGTCGGCGCGATTGCCCGAAACCCTTCGGTCATCCCGCAATGCCTTTCATCGATCTAGTTCCTGCCCGTCGACCCGGGCTGATAGGTCCGCTCGGCGTGCTTCTCGACATCCTCCCGATAGAACAGCACGTCTTTGAACTCCCCCTTGGCGTACATCCTGGCCTGGTCGTAGAAGTGGGGCGACTTGGGATCACCACTCACGCCGCCGGCCAACACGCTCTTAGCCCTGACCCGCGGACCAAACTCCACGGCGGCCACAAAGCTGTTGCCGCTGGTCCCGTACATCTTCTTGGTCCCATAGAACCGGCTGCCGAACGACGCCAATGATCCCCATTGAGCCGACGCGAACCCAACCGGCAAGCTGGGCAACGAATCGTTGAACGGCTGGATGATGTCACCCGAGACCCGTTGGAACCGATTCACTTCGCCCCAGCCGATTTTCCAGCTTCCAAAATCGGTCGTCAGCTTGGTGACGGCCACCGTGAGCGCCTCGAGCCGGACTTCCGGCGAAGCTTTGTTCGCGATGTAGTCAAACACCGAACCGGCTTCGGTGTCGTCGGCGGCCCGCGCCACTCGGACCATCTCCTGACCCCAATAGATCGCGACCGTGGTCGGCACCGAGGTCACCGAGAACCGCCGATCCCACCGCCGGAGCGAATCGATCGGCTCCTTGAGCTGGGCTTTGAGCGGCGACGACGCGGGAAGCTGATCATAGACCTTGAGTAATCCAGGCAAGATCGGATCGAACCCGGTGAGATATGAATCGTAGGCCGCCTCGATCAACGATTCGACCGTGAAGCCCTTGTGGCCCTCCAACACCCGCACCGCGTGGAGACCACGGGCGTTTTCCTCATCCGGCGCCATGTAGGTCGGATAGTCCTTCCGCCTCGGACTGGCCGGCCCCGACACGGTGAACGGCGTCGAATTGCAGTTCTGAATCCAGCCCGAGGTTGGGTTGTAGACATGGATCATCTCCTCGAACTCATGGAGACCCTGCCACTCAGTGGCCGGCGTGCTCCCGTCGAGCACACCGGCCCAAGCGAACTTGGGATCCCGCTTCGGCATGAAGTTGCCGTGGAAATAGGCGATGTTGCCCGAGCCGTCGGCAAAGACCGTGTTGTTCGACGAGTTGGTCTTGAGTCTCATGATTTCTTTGAACTCGTCGTAGCCTTTGGCCTTGGTCCGGAGAAACGATTGGGCCAGGGCCTTTTCGTGCTCAACCATCAACTTGACGCTGATCCATTTGCCGTGCTCTTCGCGGATGATTGGGCCATGGTGGCTGGCATAGGTCGTGAACTCCCGGACTTTGGTCGATTCGCCATCCCGATACTTGAGCGTCACCTTCTTCTCGGTAAAGGGGCGGACCTCGCCGCCATACTGGTAGCCGACCTTGCCGTCGCCGCGGACCAGGGTTTCGGCATACTCGTCGATGACATCGGCGGCACTGGAGGTGTGCATCCAGCCGGCGTGCTCGTTAAACCCTTGATAGATGAAGAACTGGCCCCAGGTCACCGCGCCGTAGGCGTGGAGGCCTGATTCACTCACCATCTGGACTTCGGGCCGGAAGTAGAACGAGGTGTGGGGATTGATCATCAACAACGCGTGCCCGTTGGCGGTGTTCGCCGGCGCAATGGCAAAGCCGTTCGACCCTCGTGGTTCGAGATCAACCGGCGGCGCGACGGCGGCCACGACCTTGGGCGCGGCCTTGCCACCATAGAACGCCTCGATCCCATCGAGCGGCACGCTCTCGATATCGCCCCCGATGCTGCCTTCACTGAACGCCAGCGCCATCCACGGCTCGAACCGGGTCAGCAGCTTCGGCTTCACGTCGGGGTGAGTGTAGAGGTAGTAGTTGACCCCATCGGCAAAACCGTCCATCAAGGCCCTGAGCCAGCCGGGGCTCTTCGCGTATTCCTTTTTCACTTCGACGGTGTCGATGAACAGCCGCATCCGGAGGTCGGAATAGAGCGCCGATGCTCCGGCCACCTCGGCCATCCGCCCCAAGGCGATGATATAGTTGGTTTCAACCCGGTTGAAGTCGTCCTCGGACTGGGCGTACAGCAGGCCAAACACCGCGTCGGGGTCGGTTTTGCCGTAGACATGGGGAATTCCCCAGTTGTCCCGAATGATCGTGGTGTTCTTGGCCCGAGCCTCCCACCGACCGAGCTCAGGATTGGCGGGCCCGCGTGACGAGCAGGCCGCGAGGGCGGCAACCAACAGCAGCGATGTTTTCATCCAGATACATTAGCCCTAGGGCCGGGGAAGCGGAACCTCGATCGAGGCCAGCCACCCAAGCGCCAGCAAGACGGACCCGAAGTAGGCCAGGGCACCGACGTCGGTCTGAACCTGGTTTCGTCGAGTCGCCTGCCAGGCCGCCACTAGGCCGATCAGCAACAACAGTCCCTCACCGAAGAAGTACCAGCCGGCAATCGCCACGCCCGCGGCAATGGCGCGATGCACCGTGGTGAGAGACCCGAACGCCCGCCCCCCGTCCAACTGCCAAATCGGGAGCAAGTTGAACAGATTGATGATGGCCGTAACGTGGGCCATCGCCAGCCACCCCGGCAGGTGAAACAGGCGGCCAACGGCAAAGCACCCAAGCCCCGCGCCGAGGCCCCAGAGCGGACCAGCCATTCCGACCCGGGCATCTTGCCGGACACTCGGCAGGTGTTGCTGCAACCGGATATAGGCGCCGAACCCCGGTACGAACATTGGGGCACTGGCTTTGATGCCGTAGCGGACCAGGGCCGCTATGTGCCCCATTTCATGGATATAGATCGTCAGGACGAGTCCCATGGCAAACGGCCAGCCCCAAATGGCCCAGTACACCCCAAACGCCGCAAACATCGAGAACAGGGTTGGAAGCTTGAGCAGGCCGGCCAGCAGGAACTTGCCCTTGGTGACCAGCAGGACCACCACGGCGACGATCGCGCCCCAGGAACGCTGCCACCACGACTTGCCCGAGGCGACAGGCGACGTCCCGGTGGTGTCCGGTTGGGCGGCAAGCTCCTCGAGTTTGGCCGCCACGGTCGCGTACTGAGCCGACGATCGCGGCAGGAGTTCGAGCACCTCGCGCCACCGGGTCATGGCCCCTGATCGATCGCCGGCCTGGTGGGCCGCCGACGCCGACGCGGCGAGCTCCTTGAGCCGGCCGGAGTGGACCAGCGTCTGACACGAGGGGCACGAGAGGAGACTGGGACCGAGGTCGGTACCGCACTGGACGCAGACAGCCATGAGATCGCGTTAGGCGGGCGCCGAGGGCGGCGATCGGCGCACCTCGAAGGGGCCGAGGAACTCAATCACTAACCGGGCGTTCATTTGCCAGGCCTGCCGGAGACCAATGGCAATGATCAGCAGGCTCAACAGGCCGCCGGGCAGATCGCCAAACGCGGCGATCAATGGGAGCCCCGCAAACATCACCAGCAACCCTCCAACCCCTGACGCCGCGACCGCCGGCTCGGATGGCGCCTCGATCGCACTATCGGCCGCAATCGGAGCCGGCTCCGCGGGGCCGGTGCGATCGGCAGCCGCCGTACTGGTGGAGGGCGAGGACTTCACGATGTCCTTGACCGCCAGGGCAAAGTACGAAGTCGCGATCGAGAAATAGGTCAAGACGACCGCCGCGACTTGGAACTTGCGGCCACCCCGGCCGTCGGCACCCTTCTGGACTCCGCGGCCCACCAGCCATCCGCAAGCAATCGCAACCAGCCCGACCTCATACCCAGTGATGGCGGCGACGGCGAAGTAGAGCAACGCCCCCACCAGGGCCCCGCCGATTCCCAATGCGAGCGCGAGAGGGAAGCTGCCCGTTTTTCGGGCGAGGTCCGCCTCGATCGCGTCGCGACAGGACGGGCAGAACGGCTTGCCGTTGGCCTCGTAGTAGCTCTGGTCAAGCACGGCATTGCAGCGGGTGCATACGGTATCCGGCCGGGCCGAGCCCGACGACTCGGCCCGGTCGAACTGTAGGTTGTCCTCGTCCACGGGCTTCTCCCTGTCGTCGGTTCAGGCTCGCTGCCGCAACCTAGGGGACAGGGGGTGCAACGTCCACCTTCGATCTAGCCGGAGTCCGAGACGTCGATTGAAAGCTCGAACTCGGGCCCCGTGGCACCGAGCCGGATGGTGTCCCCGCTGTGGAGCAGGGTCGGGCCGGACACCCGGACACCGTTGAGCCAGGTCCCGTTGCGGCTCCGGAGATCATCGATCAGCAAATCCGGGGAGCCGCCTGCCGGAGTGATCCGGGCATGGTATCGACCGACGGCCGGGTCCTGACGCGGATCGAACCGGACCGCAGCCGACAGCGCCCGCCCCAGGATCAGTTCCTGATGGGCGCCCATCGGGACCACGTCGACTTCGGTAGCCCGACCCCCGGTGAGATGTCGGACAATCAGGCGGATCATACCTCTAAGGCGTTAAACCGCCTCGACAGGGGTCATCGGGGGGCCGCGGGCTTGAGGCGGGCCTTGAATTCAGCCGCCCGCTCCGGCCGCCCCCACGTCTCGTATAGGGTGACGAGTCGGCGGAGGTTGGTCTGGGTATTTGGATGGTCGTTGCCGAGCGCTGCCATCATGATCCGGTCGGCCGCCAACGCCAGTTCCTGGGCGGTCGGAAAGGCTCGGACCGTGATGTAGTGGTCGGCCAAGACACTTTCCGAACTCGCGACCAGCCAGCTATCGGCCGGCAAGTATCGGGTTCGCAATTCCAGGCTCTCTCGCAGTGCCCGCTCGCCCCCGTCGTAGTCACCGTCCTTGTCGAGGGCCCGCCCGAGTGTTTGAAGGGACGCCGCAATCGCCGGATGACTGTCGGGTAAGCCCTTGCCCCGTTGAGTCAACACGCTCCGGCTCAGAGCAGCGGCTTTGGCGTAATTCCCGTGGTCAAAGGTGAACATGGCGTAGTTGAACACCGTCCAGCTGTATTGGGGATGGTCGACCCCCATGACGATCCGTCGGAGCTCGAGTACTCTGACGTAGGCACTTTCGGCGGCGGCAACTTTTCCCTGGATGTCGAGCGCGGTTGCCAAGGCGTCCTCGGCGTCGGCCACCAGGACGTTGGGCTCGGAGTGGTTCGATCGGAGAATGCCGACCGCCGCCCGATGCAACGACTCAGCCTCCGCCCACCGATTCTGGTTACCTAACGCCACCGCCACATTATTCATCGAAAACGCCACCATGTCCGCTCGGTCTCCGAGCGAGGCTTTGCGCAGGGCGAGGACCTCACGATGGAATCGCTCGGCGTCTGCCGCCCGCCCCCGGGCATTGGCGATGCTGCCCTGACTCTCGATCAGAGACGCCAGCAAGCTGTCGGAACGACCGGCCGCCGCCCGGTAGATCACCAGGGCTTTGGTGTACGCCGAGTCGGCTCGGTCGATCTCACCTTTGGAAAGGAGGACGCCGCCCAAGTTCGACCACCCGACGGCTGCCGACACGCTGGCGTCCCCACTGATCCGTCGCCGATGGCCGAGGGCGGTGACGAAGTGCCGCTCGGCATCTTCGTAACGGCCCAGGGCCCGGTAGCTTTCACCGATCACCGTCTCCAGCTCAGCCCCGGTTGCCGGATCGGTTCCAAGCTCGCTCTCAACCCGCCGGGCCGCGGAATCGAGCACTTCGGAAATCGGGACGTCACGGCCGCCGGTGGTCGGTTTGACCGAACTGAGCAGGCTTCGGAGAAAGCCATTCACTCTCTCCGCCCGCACCTGGGCCGCTTCAGCTCGCTTGGCCTGGGCGTTCGTCGACACAATCCCACCGACCAACGCCACCAACAGCAACGCCGAGACTGCCGCCACGCCCCGATTCCGCTTCAGGAACTTGCCCACTCGGTAGCCGGCCCAACCTCGCTGCGCCGTCACCGGAAGGCCATCGAGATAGCGCCGGATATCATCATTCAGCGCGTCGACGGAGGCATACCGCCCCTCGATTTCAGTCTTGGCGGCGGTGAGAACGACATTGTCGAGCTCGCCGAGGAGCCGCCGCCGAAGGCGCTCGGCTCCTCGCTCGCCCCGGTGGCGGGCCGCCTCATCGGTCACCACCGAACTCGGGCGCGGTACCGGATCCTCCAGCACCGCACGCTCGATCTCGACCAAGGCCGAACCCCGCCCGGTATGAGGCCGCCGCCCCGCCAAGAGCTCGAACAGCACGACACCTAACGAGTAGACGTCAGACACGGTGGTGAGGACATCGCCCCGAATCTGCTCCGGACTGGCATACTCCGGTGTAAAAGCCCGGGTCCCGCCCCGGGTCACTGGAAGGCCGTGGGAATCGGAATCGGGCCCGGTCAGCTTGGCGATCCCGAAATCGAGCAGTTTCACGGTCCCGTCAGCCGTCACCAGGATGTTGCCGGGCTTGAGGTCACGGTGGGTGACCAAGTTCCGGTGGGCGTGTTGCACCGCCCCGCAGACCTGCCGAAAGAGCCGCAACCGGTCGGCCAACGACAAGGCTCGAGCGTCGCACCAGGTAGTGATCGGCTGGCCTTCGACGAACTCCATCACCAAGAAGGGCCGGCCATCGGTCGTCATCCCGCCGTCGAGCAGCGTCGCGATGTTCTTGTGTTCGAGGGAAGCGAGAATCTGCCGCTCCTGGCGAAACCGAGCCATCGCAAGATCGGACCCCGGCCCCCCCTGCATGACTTTGATCGCCACTCGTTTCTGGTACTGATCGTCGGCCCGGACCGCCTCGTAGACCGCGCCCATTCCGCCCACGCCGGCCACCCCCACCACGTGATAGGCGCCGAGCCGCTGGCCGACCAACTCATCAACCGATCCGCCTAACGGGATGAATGCTGCCTCGGTCCGCTCGGCCAACGTGATCAGGTCGGCGACCTCGAGGCGGACATCGGTTGGATAGCGAGTGACCGAGTCGAGGTACCCCCGCCGCGCCGCGAGGGCGAGTTCCATGGCCGCGTCGAACAACTCACGAACTTGCCGCAGTCGGTCCGGGTCGGTCATCCGAACAGCCCGTCGCCCAACTCTCGGGCCAGCCAGGCCCGCGCGAACTGCCAGTCTCGTTTGACAGTGGGCGCCGAAACCCCCAACAAGGCCGCGACTTCCGCGATCTGGAGGCCCCCAAAGAAGCGGAGCTCGACGACTTGGGCCCAGCGGGGCTCGGCGGCGGCCAGCCGGGTCAGGGCATCATCGAGCGACAACGCGTCGACCGCCGTTTCGACTCGGCCGGCGATCCCCTCGTCGAGTGTGACCTGCAAGTTGCCGCCTCGCTTGGCGGCGTTCCGAGCCCGGGCATGGTCGATCAGGACTCGCCGCATGACCCGTGAGGCCGCATTGATGAAGTGGGTCCGGTCCTCGAACGATCGCGATCCCGAGCCGACCAATCGGACGTAGGCTTCGTGGACCAGGGCGGTTGGCTGGAGCGTATGATCGGGCCGCTCACCACGCATCTGGGCGGCGGCGATGTTCCGAAGCTCGGCGTACACGACATCAAGCAGCCGGCTCAACGCCGCCGCGTCACCCCCGACGGTTTGAGCGAGGAGATCGGGGACGGTAGGATCCGGTTGAGCTGAGTCGGCCATCACCGGGGAAGTTCCCGCTCCGCCGGGGCTTCGTCAAGCTCGAACTTCAGGGGACGGTCGGGCCCTCGCCCTCGCCCACTGGCTCGAGCCCGGTCCGAATCCTGACGAAGGCCGGATCGTCGAAGGTCTGAAGTCGCACGGGTTTCTCGTTCCGCAGCATATCGATCACCACCGGGAGTTCCCGAATTCGATAAAAGATCCGGACCCCGAAATCCGAAACCGGCTCCGGCGGCGGCAGCGGGTCCAGCTGGTCGTAAAACTGAATGATCCCAATCGTCTCGGTGTCGTCGAACAGCGTAATGGTGGCAATCGAATGATCCTTGTCCACTCCGTCGCGGGAGGACCAGAGGTGGTAGGCATATCGCTTGATTTCGGTGCTGGTTGCCATGGTCCGGGCTCCGTTTCCCGTGGAGGATGATTATCGGCACCCCGGCATTCGGAAAGCACCGATTCGGGTCGAGTAGTTGCTACTGTCTCGCTTGAGGTAGTCACCGACGTACCAAATGGTGCAGTCGTCGGTCGGGTCCATCGCGGTCTGAGTGTAGTCTTCCCAACGCTGGGTGGTCGTTTGAGCGGCGGCACCGGTTGCCAAGACCCGTTCCTTCATGGTCAAACGCCCTTTCACGTCGCCAGCCATCCGCCCCGCGAACCGTTGCCCTGCAAAGTGTGGCGTGCCCCCGAATGAGTAGCCGATCCCGATGTTGCCATTGCGGTCCATCGCCGGACTCGCCATCCAGCGATAAAACCGATCCGGCGCAAAGGTACCTTGCTGGTAAAGCTGCACGTTGCGGGCCCCGTCGAGACGGAATTCGTACCATCGCACGCCGCCGCCGCCCGCCGCGGTATTGACCGAATGCACCGCGACAAGTGATTCCTGATCACCGATCCGGCGGTAAATCACCCGTGCCATCAGCTTGTCGCCCTGGGCATCGAGCCGCCGGGTGGTCCCAGGCTGCGGGACGCAGTCGGTCAGCTGGCCGTCACAGAGGTAGTGATACGGTGCGACCGGCACTTTGGTCGGGCCGGAGACCTTCGTCTTGGTGGTGTCGTCCCAGTCGACATGAAAGGTCCAGGCGTAGATGCCGTCGTCCTCCATGATCTTGTTGAGTTGGGATCCGCCGGCGGCCAGGATGATGTTCGGCGCGCCCGGTGGCGGGAGCGCCTGGCCGTCGAGGTCGGCATTGTTGAGGAAGTTCACCCCATCAATGATCACGCATTGCTCTTGGGCATCACCACCCACCAGCATCTTCGCTCGCTCGACGACGCAGGCGTGCTTTTGGATCACGTCGTCGCCGGTGCTGGTGGGCACATAGTAGCCGTCAGGCCAAACCGCCGGTCGCGGATAGTCCGGAAACAGCGCCCGCGCAAACTGATAGCGATAGTACGGCCCCATCGGATCAGAACCGGTACTGATCGCATAGCACATCGCATAGCTCGGCACGGAGCCCTCGGCGCCCGCCGTTCGAGTGCCGAGTCCCGAGTCCCGAATGCCGAGCCCCACCGCGGAACCGGGTTGGGAACCGATCCGGAGTGGTCGCTTGGAAAAGATCGGCATCACGATGAGCCACCGGCCGGCCAGTTGGTCGTACCGGACGACGGCGTCGCCGTTGTTTTGGGTCTCACAGGGGCCGCCGAAATCTCGAAACACCGTCCGGGTTTCCACCGGTCCGAAGAGCGGAGTACCGGTTTTGGTGAAGATCGCCAGCCGGGTATTGACGATTTGGATAACATGATCGGGACCGACGGCCAGGCTGTTGTCG
>JAYVJS010000250.1:0-2438 GCA_043769075.1 Gemmatimonadota bacterium
CCGGTTTCTACATCGGCACCAACCCGTCTCACTCGATCCGGGTCTCGGATTCGTGGATCTCGACGGGCGTGGCCTTTCCCACCGACCTCGGCTGGCATCGCTACGTACTCGTCGTCGATGCCGCGGCGGCCTCCTCCCGTCTCTGGGTTGACGGCTCCATTGCCGCCCAGGTCCAGTTTGCGATCACCTCGACCACCGGTGGCGTCCACACTCGCCTCGGCCGACAGTTCGATCCCTTCACCGAGTATTTCGACGGAGACCTTGACGAAGTCCGGGTCTACGGTGGCGCGGTCGGTGCCGAGACAATCGAGGCCTGGTCGCGGGCTGATCCCGTTTCAACGGTCCCGGAACCCGGAGCGATCGCGCTGTTGGCTCCGGCCCTCTTGGCACTCGCCATTGCGGGCTGGCGCCAAAGGCAGCACCCCGCTAACGGCGAGCCGCCTAGTCAGACCTGAGGGCGGAAGGAGCGCCAGGCGGACAGGACCGCCGGCGCGCTGGTGATCCCGGCTACCAGCGCGAACCCCGCTTCGAGGAGGGCCCGCACCCGTTGACCGTGGAAGGCCGCAAGATTCCCGCCGGGGGGGCCGTACGCGCCAAGAATGTAGGCCCCATCCCAAAGTACCGACCCCACTACGAGTAGCGCGGCGACGGCGACTGCGGCCGCAACGAGGGAACCGAGCCCAACCGCTCGCTTGTGGCGGAGCCGGACCCCAACCCAGAGGGTGATCAGGCCGGCCACGATCAACAGCAACAACCGGGGCGCCGCCGCAACGGCGAACTGGAACCAAGCCAACCGCGGGGTCAGACCGAGCGGCAGGGTCGCCCCGAGCTGCACCAACTGGTCGGCAGCGACAACCGCCGCAAGACCATAGCCCAAGGCCACCATTGCTTCGTCCGATTCACCCACCTGGAGACTTCTCCGGCCCGGCCTCGGGCGACGCCCCTAACCCCGTTGGACGGCCCACCAACAGCGGCGATTGGGGCCGTTTGGATCCCGACGTCCGGGTGCTTCGGAGTCCCACCAGCCCCGCCCACAGCCAGACGGCGACGACCACTCCGGTGACCAGCGCGGCCCGGATCCCGGCAAGAAGAAATGCTTGCGTGACCTCGGGCCGGATCGTGGGCCGGAGCTGAAGCAGGTCGAGACCAAACGCCGTCAGCGCCAACCCCATCACGACGGCGGCGACCAGGTGGGCCACTGCCCAGATCCGGAGGCCGAGCCGGGAGCCCAGCCCCACCGCGGCCAGCGCGAGCAAAGCGTCCCCGAAGACGATCCAGGTCGTCTTGCTCACGGCCAAGCCGAAAGCTCCAAATCGCCAGCCGACCTCGCCGAACTTGTAGGGATAGAGGCCGATGGCCAACTCGCTGATCTGATCGGCGAGGATCGCCACGGCCGCCCCGGCGAACGCGCCATAGATGGCCGGAGGGATGCGGTAGGTCGGGCGGTCCCGCAATGGAGGCCTTTCGAGCGGCTCTTGAACAGGTCAGGCAGCGTCCTCACCGTCGTGAAGCGAAGCTGCGATTGGACTAACCTATGCCATTCGAAAGCCGTCGGGAAGCCAGCCTCGACTGGGCGCTGGGCTGTCGGGGAGTCCAGGTGCCGAGTGCCGAGAAGTAGCAGGGGCGGGACTCGAACCCGCGACCCCGGCATTATGAGTGCCGTGCTCTAACCACCTGAGCTACCCTGCCAAGGGCGCCAATCCTACTGCCGCCGCCGTACCCCGGTCAAGGTTACCGCTCCCGGGCCTCGGTAAACCGAAACGCATGCTCCCCCGGCTTCAGCATCCCATGCTTTTCCCGGGCAATTCGTTCCTGGGTCTCCGGATCGTTCTCAATCTTTTTCGCCAGTTGCTCCAGCGAGTCGACAATCCGCCGGAGCTCTTGGACTCGCTCCGCCTCGAGCCGCTCCTCGCGACGGAGTTTGAGCCAGGCCTGGGTGCTGTATTCCCCGCCCTCCAACGCGAAGAGCAGCGCTAACACCAGGACCACCACCACCAGCCACCGCGAGTTCACAACGAATACAGGTCCCGGCCCGGGTAGTGGGCCAGCTCGCCTAACTCCTCGGCGATCCGAAGCAGCTGATTGTACTTCGCCACCCGATCGGTCCGGCTGGCACTCCCGGTCTTGATTTGCCCAGCCCCGGTGGCCACGGCCAGATCGGCGATGAAGGTGTCTTCGGTTTCGCCCGACCGGTGGGAAATGATGACGCCATAGGAGCTGCTCTTGGCCAACTCGATACACTGCAGCGTTTCGGTCAAGGTGCCGATTTGGTTGACCTTCACCAGCACCGCGTTACCGACGCCCTCCTCGATGCCCCGGCCGAGGCGATCGACATTGGTCACGAACAGGTCATCGCCCACCAATTGTACCTTCTTGCCGATCGCATCAGTCAGCGCTTTCCATCCTTCAAAATCATCTTCGCTCATGCCGTCTTCGAT
>JAYVJS010000251.1:0-6123 GCA_043769075.1 Gemmatimonadota bacterium
GGCTTGGGGAAATTGGCGTGGGAATCGCCCCGAATCAGGCGGGTGCTGGATCGGTTCACCCAAGATCGCCAGATTTCAACCTCGACTTTGTCGGGCTTCATGCTGCTGCGGGCGGTGGCCGGCCTCGGCCGGTGGCGTCGGGGCACCTTTCGGTTCGCGGAGGAGCAAGCCAGGATTGAGGCCTGGCTCGCCGACATTGGCGCGGTCCGAGCGGTGAACTACGACTTGGCCGTGGAGATCGCGGAGTGCCAGCAGCTCGTCAAAGGCTACGGCGATACTCACGCCCGCGGTTGGCGTAACTTCGAGCGGGTGATCGCCGCCGCCCGATCGAGCCCGACTCGGACCGGAGTTGCCCAGGACCTTCGGCGATGGCGCGAGGCCGCCCTCAAGGACGAGGACGGCGTGGCCCTCGACCGTGAGCTGGCAGCCGTCGGATGACAACTAGGAGCACTATGGCAGCCCCGTCCTATCTCGACTGGCCGTTCTTCGATCCTCCCCATCGCGAGCTGGCGGCGCGGATCTCCGAGTGGTCGCACGCCAACCTTGGCGGCAAGTTCCACCCGGAACAGCGCGCGGAGGTGGACGCCGAGTCGGTCCGTCTGGTCCGGGCATTGGGCGCGGCTGGGTTGACCGGCTACTGTGTCCGGGCCGAAGACGGCGGTGTGTTGCCTGAGTTCGATGTCCGGGCCATTGCCCTGATCCGCGAAGCGTTGGCCCAGTACGACGGCTTGGCCGATTTCGCCTTCGCGATGCAGGGCCTAGGTAGCGGCGCGATTTCGTTGGCGGGTTCCGCGGACCAGAAACGTGCCTACCTGCCCAAAGTGGCTCGGGGCGAGGCGGTCGCCGCTTTTGCGCTCTCGGAGGCGGAGGCGGGATCGGATGTCGCGGCCATGAGTTGTCGGGCGATCCGTCAGGGCGACGAATACGTGCTCGACGGCGCCAAGACCTGGATCTCGAACGGCGGAATCGCTGACTTCTACTGTGTCTTTGCCCGCACCAGTCCGGCCGAGCATCGTCCCGACGGCACCACGGTCGCGCGAGGCATCACCGCGTTCGTCGTCGATGCGAAGACCCCGGGGCTTTCGATCACCGAGCGGATTGACGTCATCGCGCCGCATCCGTTGGCTACGATTGGTTTTCAGGGTTGTCGAGTGCCGGTGGCCGCGCGGCTGGGTGCTGAGGGAGACGGCTTCAAGATCGCGATGCGAACCCTCGATGTGTTTCGGACCTCGGTGGCCGCGGCGGCGCTCGGGTTCGCCCAGCGGGCGCTCGACGAGGCCATCGCCCATGCGAAAGCGCGCCGGATGTTCGGCCGGACCCTGGCGGAGTTTCAGTTGACCCAAGTGACGCTGGCGCAGATGGCGACTGAGATTGACGCGGCGCGGTTGCTCACGTACCGAGCGGCTTGGATGCGAGATCGTGGCAACAAGGTCACGAAGGAAGCCGCCATGGCCAAAATGACCGCGACGGAATCAGCCCAGCGGGTGATCGATCGCGCCCTCCAAATGTTCGGCGGCCGGGGCGTGGTCCATGGCGAAGTCGTCGAACGCCTCTACCGGGATATCCGGGCGCTCCGGATTTACGAAGGCGCGTCGGAAGTCCAACAGCTCATCATTGGCCGTGAGCTTCTCGCGGAGACGGAATCATGACCAGACCACAGGGTCCCGATCGGCAGGTGTTGCAGCCGTCCGATTGGGTTCGGCCCAAGGGGTACAGCAACGGGATCGTCGCGCGGGGCCGCCAAATTTTCGTGGCGGGCCAGATCGGCTGGGACGGGGCCGGTCAATTCCACAGCGACCGGTTGAGTGACCAGGTCCGCCAGACGCTCGAGAACATCGTCGCCGTCTTGGCTGTGGCCGGGGCGCTGCCCGAGCACGTGGTCCGGCTGACCTGGTACATCACCAGCCGTGACGAGTATCGTGATCAACTGGCGGATATTGGGAGTGCCTATCGGTCGGTCATGGGCAAGAACTTTCCGGTCATGGCCGTCGTCCAGGTCGTGGCATTGATCGAGGCCCGGGCCAAAGTCGAGATCGAAGCAACCGCCGTCGTGCCGGACCCGGAGTGAGGCTCACCAGTTTACAGGAGTAACTACCGTGGCTACCACGCAGTCTGAGACACTAACCGCGCTAGCGGCCGGGATTGTCAGCGGCACGATTCGGGTCGTCGACCTCACGGTCCCGCTCGAACCAGCGACCCCGGTGATTCAACTCCCGCCGCAGTTTGGCGCCTCGAAGGGATTTTCTCTCGAGGAGATCTCCCGCTACGACGACCGCGGTCCGGGGTGGTACTGGAACAACATTGCCTGCGGGGAGCACACCGGTACCCATTTTGACGCGCCGGTTCACTGGGTCACCGGCAAAGACTACCCCAACAACGCGACCCACAGCATTCCGGTCGACCGCTTCATCGGTCCGGCCTGTGTGATCGACGTCTCAGCGCATGTCCGCACCAATCCGGACTTTTTGTTGACCAGCGAATTGGTGGTGGCCTGGGAAGAGAAGCACGGGCGGATTCCGGCCCATGCCTGGGTCTTGATCAGAACCGACTGGTCGCGGCGGACCGATGCCCGGGAGTTTCTCAATATCAAGGAAGACGGTTCTCATACCCCCGGCCTTCACCCGGCGTGCGTGACGTTGCTGGCGAAGGAACGCGACATCTTGGGCGTCGGGGTCGAGACGGTTGGGACCGATGCCGGGCAGGCCTTCACGTTTGATCCGATGTACCCGTGTCACACCCTGATGCACGGCTCGAATCGGTTCGGCCTGGCGAGTCTGATGAATCTCGATCAGCTCCCGGCTACCGGTGCGGTGGTGATTGCCCCGCCGCTCAAGATCGTGAATGGGTCGGGAAGTCCGCTTCGAGTTTTGGCCCTGGTTCCGAGCTAAGGCTCTCGCGCCACGGGGCCGGTGGTCGTGACCTGGTAGCGTCCGGCCTGATCGACGGTCACCACGACGGTCCCGTCTTCGTCGGTTCGGAAGATCCGTCGGTCGTGGAGTTGGTAGTAGCGCATGGCCCAGGGAGCCGGATGTCCGTAGCCGTTGGCTGCCCCGACGCTGATGACTACAACCTCCGGTCTGGTTCGATCGAGCCAGCCCGGCGTGACGCCGTTGCGTGAGCCGTGGTGGGCGGCTTTCAAGACGTCGACATCGGGGATCCGTCCAGCCTTGAGCCAGGCATTCAATTCGTCGGCCTCGCTATCGCCGGTGAGCAGCGCCCGAAACGCCCCTCGTTCGATCAAGACCCCCAGACTGCTGTTGTTTTCGGATCGGTCGGCGGGGTCGAGGAGAGAAGGGAAGACCGTGATCCGAACGTCACCGAGGAGGATTGGATCCCAGGGCGGCGGTGACCGAGCGACTCCCCGCTCGGTGAGGTATTGCTCAACACCTCGGGCGTTGTCGTTTTCCGGCGGTCGTCCGTTCTCGAAGTAGCGACCAATGGGAAGATCGGCCAGCACCGCGTCCATGCCACCGATGTGGTCGTCGTGGTTGTGGCTGGCGATGGCGGCCACCAGCGAGTCGACGCCGAGTTCGTTCAAGACCAAGATGATGCCGTCGCCGCGGCCGGCGTCGAGCAGCACGGCTTGGCGGCCGAGTCGGATCAGGATGCCGTCGCCCTGGCCCACGTCCAGAAAGCGTATTTCAAGCGGAAGGTCCGATGGTGGCGCAAGCCAGCCTGGCTGAGCAAACAAGAGCGCGAGGACGACTCGGAGAAACGACATCGTCGAAGTCTACCGTGGAGGCAGCGCCGCCGCCCACTCGAGGCGCCTCACCTCGGCCACCGCTGCCTGCCTCGTCTGATCGGTATCCTGCATCAGGCCGATCGCGGTGATCGGCTCCGGCTCCCGTCCCCAGATTCGGCGATAGTCGGCGATCGGGTCGACCTCGTGCTCCCGCCAGCTTCCGATCGCGGCCGGCCCATCCACGCCGATCACATGAATCCGAGTGTTGACATGGCTCGGCGCTGAGTAGCCGGTGGAGTCATTGCCTGAAAAGCTGTAGAAGATGACCCGTCCCGAGCCGCCGAACAGCCCGCCGAGTTTGCCGAAGGCGACGTAGACCCGGATCGGTGAGTCGTCGCGAGCTCGGTCGTTGAACGCCGCACCCTCCGGAGCCTGGAGCACCCGCCAGGACCAGTGGAGTCGGTGGTCCTGGGCGAGCGGCTCCTTGACTGGCCGATAGAACCACGCGGCTTGGCCGGTGCCGTGGATTCGAACGATCGGGTCGGCCCCGTCCTTGGCGATTTCAAATGCCGGCCGCTCAACCCCCCGAACCGAACGGGCTTTCCAGCCGGGAGGCAGCCCGATCCCCAAGGCGAGGAGGCCGATTCCGAGGAGGTCCAGCAATGTCCACGCGTTGAGCAGAGCCAGGAGGTTTCCTGAAGTCAAAGAGTCGTAAAGTAACGACCCGAACCGGCTGCCGGTTTCAACGGCTCGCCGGGTTGCCGGACCGTGCCCTGGCGCCTATCTGTTCCGTCATGGGTTACAGTGAATCAGATTTCAAGTCCGCCTTTGAGCGGACCGTGGCGCGGGTCTCTCGTTCTGGGCTCGCCGTCGAGATCGGCGACGTACTCGACCCCAACACCGGCGACCTCGACGGGAAGACGATTATGGTCGACCACCTGCTCTCAGAGGAGGACCGGCTCTTCGTCCTGGTCCACCTGTTCGGCCACTGCGTCCAGTGGAATGTGTCGGCGGAGGCTCGGACGATCGGTCAGGCAACGTACCTGCCGACGACCGCCGCGGAGTACCAGCAGGTCAGGGCTTATGAGAAGGATGCCTCGCGTTACGGGCTTCGTCTGCTTCACGAGGCGGGCGTGGTGGACCTCGATCAGTGGCTCACCGACCTGTGGCAAGCCGACTGGCTCTTTTTGGAGCATTTCTATCGAACCGGAGAGCGGGTTGATCCCCGGTCGTTCTACCGCGCCGATGCCGCGCCCCCGTTGGAGTCGCTTGAGGTGCCGCCGTTCGAACCGCGGGCCTGGCCCCGGCGCTTTGCTTTCTGACGAGGGTTGCTGGGCTAACGGCTAACGGCGCGGTACCGGCTCGAGCCTTACGATGCCCGAGGGCTTGTCCTCGCCGTCGATGGCCAAATAGATGAACCCGTCCAGGCCTTGACTGACGTACCGGATCCTCCCCTGCCGACGAAACAAGATCTCGGCCAACTCCGCCGTCTTGCCATCCAGGGTGAGTCGGTCCAACTGGAGGCCGGACAGGCCACCGACGAACAGACTGCCTTTCCAGCCGGGGAATTTGGTTCCGGAATAGATCATGGCCCCGGAAACCCCAATCGACGGCACCCAGATGTTTGCCGGTTGCTCCATGCCGGCCTGCAGGGTGCCCGCGTGGATCGCCTTGCCGGAACCGTAGTTCACTCCGAAGCCGATGACCGGCCATCCGTAGTTGAGACCCTTCCGGATGTTGTTGAGCTCGTCACCGCCTTGGGGCCCGTGCTCGGTGGCCCAGATTTCCCCACTGACGGGGTCGATCACCAGGCCTTGGGGGTTTCGATGGCCGTAGGTCCAAATCTCGGGCCGGGCACCGGGCTTGTCCACGAACGGATTGTCGGCCGGCACTTTCCCGTCGTCTTGGATCCGGTTGATGGTGCCGTGGTGGTTGGTGATGTCTTGGGCCGGGTGGGCGGCAAGATCGCCGGCCGGGGGTACCATCCGGTCGCCGACGGTCACGAACAAGAATCCGTTCTTGTCGAAGGCCAGCCGCGACCCGAAGTGGCCGGGAGCCCCCTTTGTCACCGCCACGAAGATGTCTTCAACCCCGGTCAGTCGGTCGTTTTCGAGCCGACCGCGGGCCACGGCGGTCGTCGCCGAGACGGTATCGCCGCCGGTCGGCTTTGAGTAAGTCAGGTAGACGAGGCGGTTGGTGGCAAAGTTCGGGTGGAGGGCCACTTCGAGCAGGCCGCCTTGGCCACGGGCCACGACTTTCGGAACGCCTTCCACCGGCGCCGCGAGAAGTTTGCCGTCTCGGACGATCCGGAGCCGTCCCGGTCGCTCAGTGACGAGCATGTCACCGTTCGGAAGAAAGGCGATCGACCAGGGGCTCATCAACCCGTTGACGACCGGCACGATCTTGAAGTCGTGCTGGGCCGAACGGTGGAGGTTTTCCTG
>JAYVJS010000252.1:0-3682 GCA_043769075.1 Gemmatimonadota bacterium
CCTCCCCGATCGGTTTTCAGGGGATGGGCTGATCATGGCCGGCGATTGCCTGGGGACCGTTGAGGTGGCCAGTCTCAAGGGCATCCACTATGCCATGCAGTCAGGGATGTTTGCGGCCCGGGCCATCTTCGCGGCGTTGAAAGCAGGGGACACCGGTGCGACCGGCCTTCAATCGTATGACGCGATGCTCCGGGGCAGCTACGTTGTGTCCGATCTCAAAAAGCGCCGCAACATGCGTCTGGCCTTCAAGCAGGGCTTCTATGTCGGCGGCCTAAAAAACGTGGTGATGACCGCCACCAACGGCGCCTTTCCCGGGGGGCGGATCCACAGCGACGCCGACGTCCAGGAGCCCCGCGACGTCCGGCCTCGAACCCCTTTCGTGCCTGATAACACCCTGACCTTCAGCAAGGTCGACGCCGTCTTCAAGTCCGGGAACGCGACTCGCGATACCATCCCGAGTCACCTGATCGTCGGTCAAGACATTCCGGCGGACGTCGCGGAATTCTACAGCCACGTCTGCCCCGCCGGGGTCTACGAGCGGGTCGGTGACCAACTCCGCGTCAATCCGCCGAATTGCGTCGATTGCAAAGCCACCGACGTCGTCGGCCCGCGGTGGACCCCCCGGGAGGGCGGAAGTGGTCCCAAGTACCGGGTGATGTAGGACGCCCTCTGAGAAGCCCGTTCAAGTCAGGTCCGGCCTTGCCGATAGTTGAAGGGTGGAATTCGAAACTGCCGAAGCCAACTAGGGGACGCGTTCCGTGCAACTAGCAGTCCGGACCTATACCAAAGGGCGCGGGTGGTCGGATCCCCCCCCGGTTATCCGAGACCCTCGCCGGACCTTGATTCTCGTCTTCGGCGCCAGCCAGTTCGGCGTCGAGCCGACGGTGATCGAGTCCCTCCTGGCCGGCTATCCCGGGGCAGCCGCCCTCGGGTGTTCCACCGCCGGTGAAATCTTGAATGCCACGATCTTGGACGAATCGATCGTCGTTGCCTTCGCGGAATTCGCCCACACCGATCTCGTCGTAGCCAGCGCCCCGGTACCCAAAGGCGCCGATTCCTTTGCCGCCGGCCAGGCTCTCGCTAAGGCCATCGACCGGCCCGACCTCAAAGCGGTGCTGGTCCTGTCTGACGGGCTTACCGTGAACGGCAGCGAGCTGGTGCGTGGCCTCAACGCGATCTTGCCGAAGTCGGTAGTGACGACGGGAGGCTTGGCCGGCGATGGGAGCCGGTTCGAGAGGACTTGGGTCATCGAAGACGGCCGGGTCCGTTCCGGCGCGGTCACGGCGGTCGGTCTCGTCGGCGACCGGGTCCAGGTTGGTCACGGGTCCAGGGGCGGCTGGGACATTTTTGGGCCGGAACGGCGGGTGACAAAATCGAGGGGCAACGAGCTCTTCGAGCTCGACGGCAAGCCGGCCCTTGAGCTCTACAAGTCCTATCTCGGGGACCGGGCCGCCGGACTCCCCGCAACTGGGCTGCTCTTCCCGTTGGCCCTGCGATCCGCCCATGGCGACGCGCGCCAGCTGGTCCGGACGATCTTGGCCGTCGACGAAGGCCGCCAGTCGATGACCTTCGCAGGCGACATTCCGGAAGGCTGGCTGGCCCAGCTGATGAGCGCGAACTTCGACCGATTGATCGAAGGTGCCTCCGACGCTGCCTTAGCCACCCGGTGGGCCGGGCCGACTCGATCCGCGACCCTCGCCATCGCGATCAGTTGCGTCGGGCGCCGGTTGGTGCTTGGCGAGCGGGCGGAGGAAGAAGTCGAAGCGACGCACGAGGTGTTTCCCGCGGACTCCATCCAGGTCGGGTTCTATTCCTACGGCGAGATTTCGCCCTTTGCCACCGGGGCCTGCGATCTCCACAATCAGACCATGACCCTGACGACGATCACTGAGGGTTAGTGTGGGCCTTCACCCACTGCTGGCCCGTCAAATCCGGCGACTGGGGATCGATATCGCCACCGAGGACGCCACCGGTGGGTTCTCGAAGCTCCTCGAACGGGTCAGTCAGAGTTACCACGAAGCGGATCAAGGCCGGTCGTTGCTCGAGCGATCGCTGGCGTTGTCGTCGGAGGAAACCAGAACCCTCTACGAGAATCTCCGTCAGGCCACTGAAAGCCGCCTCGCCGAAGAGGGCGAGAAGCTCCGCACGGTGTTGCGATCGATCGGTGACGGCCTTTGCGTCGTCGACGCGGCGGGCGTCGTCCAATTGCTCAATCCGGAAGGCGAGCGACTCTTAGGTCGGAGCGGCGTCGGGTACTCGCCCCTGGACCGGCTCCGTTCGGCCGATGGATCCCAGTCGGCTCACGATCTTGCCGGCATCGTTGCCTCAGGGGGGAGCTTCCGCCACGGTGATGCAGTACTCCGCCGATCGGACGGCTCCGAGCTGGCAGTGGCGTTCAGTTTGAGCCCGCTGTTCCGCCTTGGCCAGCCGGCAGGGGCCGTGCTCCTGTTCCACGATATCACCGATCAGAAGCATCAATCCGAATGGGTCCGGAGACAGCAGGCAGCGGTCCTTAGTCTGAGCACCAGCCCGACCCCCCATACCGGGGATTTCCTCGCAGCCGTGCGAGAGATCGCCGAGGTTGCAAGCCGAACCCTCCGGGTAGAACGGGCCAGCGTCTGGCTGTTTCCCGATGATCGAACGGTGATCGATTGTATCGATCTTTACCAGCAATCGCCGAACCTGCACAGCGCCGGTCTCCAGCTCAAGCGGGTAGACTTTCCCCGCTACTTCGAGGAGGTCCTGGCGGGTCAGATCATCGCCGCAGAGGATGCCGGTACCGACGACCGAACGGCTGGGTTTCGGGAGTCCTATTTGGCGCCTCTCGGGATCTCTTCAATGCTTGACAGTCCGATCCGATTCGAAGGCCGGGTGGTCGGTGTGGTCTGTTGCGAGCACGTCGGGCCAAGACGAACTTGGCGCCCCGAGGAGCAGGTGTTCTCCTCAACGCTGGCCGATTTCGTTTCCTTGGCCTGGGAAGGGGCCCGGCGTCGCCTGATGGAGCAGGAGCTCCGTCTGGCCAAGGAGGCGGCCGAAGCGTCGAATCATGCCAAGAGTGATTTCCTGGCCCGGATGAGCCACGAAATCCGGACCCCGATGAACGGGATCCTGGGGATGACCGAGCTCCTCCGCCGGACCACGCTCACCGACCGGCAGGCCCGGTTCCTCGAGACCGTGCACCAATCTGGTGAGAACCTGCTCCGGATCATCAACGACATTCTCGATTTTTCGAAAGTCGAGGCGGGCAAGCTCGAAATCGTCGGTGCGTCATTCGACCTCCCCGCCTTGGTCGAACGAACCGCCGACCTTCTGGTCGAGGAAGCCCGTCACAAATCGGTCGGTTTCTCGTGGACGGTGGCCCCGGACGTTCCACGGCACGTCGTCGGCGATGCGGCTCGGCTCGGGCAGGTGTTGACCAACCTGTTGGCCAACGCCCTCAAGTTCACCGATCACGGCTCGGTCTCCGTCCGGGTCAGTCCGGTCGGCGACGAGGCAGGAGAGCAGCTGATTCGTTTCGAGGTGACCGACACCGGGATTGGAATTGCCCCGGTCGCTCATTCGAAGATCTTTGCTCCGTTTACCCAGGTGGCCTCGACCTCCGACCGGTTGTTCAAGGGGACCGGTCTGGGACTGAGCATCGCCAAGCAACTCGCGACGCTGATGGGAGGCACCATTGGATTCG
>JAYVJS010000253.1:0-5961 GCA_043769075.1 Gemmatimonadota bacterium
GGGAGGTCCGGGTTCGAACCCTCCGGGGCGATGTGAAGCAGGCGGATTTGGTGATCGGCTGGCGCGGATTGCCGTACGGTCACGCCGATGCTCCGGCGCTCGACCTAGCCTCGAGTGTCCTGAGCTCGGGCCGAGGCGGCTGGCTCTATCGCCACCTCCGCCAGACCGGGATCGCGACCTCGGCGGGCGCCTATCACTACACTCCAACGGAGGTCGGTGTGTTCTCGATCTCCGCCGACCTCAAGCCGGACCAAATCGATGAGGCCCTGGCGGTGGTTGGGGGCTTGGTAGCGCAGCTTCGGACCGAGGGTCCCTCGACCCAGGATCTCCGCCGGGTCAAGACCTTGGCCACCGCCCAGTGGGCCCGGCGGCTCGAGTCGGTCGACGGTCGGGCCACCACCCTGGCCTCAGCGGAGGCGTTAGGTAGCGTGACCGGGGTCGACGAAGATTTTGCCCGGATGATGGCCGTCACCGCCGACCAGGTCCGAGACGCGGCCCGGAGGTATCTCACCCCGGATTCGGTCGCGGCGGTGATCTACCTCCCGAACGACCGGGGCGCCGATTTGACCACCGACCGCCTCGGGCGGGCGTTCGGAGCACTTCCCCGGGCCACTGACCCGGTGCCTTCGGTTGGTCGGCTCCCGGTTCCGCGGGCGGTGCGGTCCATTGGGGCAACCCGGACCGCCGGCGTGGTGCATCTGGCCCTCCCGGGAGCCGACCTGTTGGTCAAGCCGAAGCGAAGCGTTCCCCTGGTGACGCTGGGCTGGTACCGCCGTCGGACGGTGGTGGAGACGCCGGCCACCGCGGGGCTGGGCGCGTTAGCGATCCGGGCCTCGGCTCGAGGTGCCGGTCCCTTTGAGCTGGCGGGCTTGGCCGACGCCTTCGAGGCGCTCGGTGGATCGTTAGGCACCAGTATCGCGTCGGATTGGTTTGGGCTGGGCGCTACGGTACTCGCCGAGCATCGGGACCAAGCCCTTCGGACCCTCCGCGAAGTAGTCGAGGCTCCCCGGTTCGACCCCGCCGAAATGGCCCGGGAGCGCGACACCATGATCGGCGAAGCGGTTCAGGCGGCCGACGACATGTTCCGCCGTCCTGTCGATCTGGCCTTGGGCGCTGCCTTTGGAGACCAGGGCTACGGCCTTTCGGTCAAAGGCACCCCCGAAACGCTGCCCGGGTTGGACCCGGGGGCGGTGATCGGCTGGCACCGAGCTGAGCTGGATGGCTCCCGGCCGTTGATCGTGGCTGTCGGCGATCTCGACCCCGACGAGGCCCTCGATCGCCTCGGTGGCGTTTTGGCCGACCTGCCTGCTGTTGCCGCCCACTCGGGTCGCCGATCCGTGCCCTGGACCCGGGTCGAAGCCGAGCGATCGGAAACTCGGACCAAATCGCAGACCGCACTCGCGATGGTGTTCCCGGGCCCATCCCGATCCGATCCCGACCGCTATGCCGCCGAGGTCCTAACGGCGGTGGCCAGCGGGCTTGGCGGCCGGCTGTTCCACGCCCTCAGGGACCAACGCTCGTTGGCGTACACCGTGGTGATGTCGAGTTGGCAGCGCCTCCGCGCCGGGGCCATCATCACTTACATCGCTACCTCGCCCCAACGCGAAGCCGAAGCCCGCGACGCGATGCTGGCCGAGCTCGAGCGGTTCCGCGCCGAGCCGGTCAGCCCCGACGAACTCCGCCGGGCCGTGAATTACCTCGCCGGCCAAACAACAGTTCATCGCCAAACCGCCTCCGCCCAAGCCTCGGAAATCGTCGACGCCTACCTCCTCGGCCAAGGACTGGCCGAACTCGACGACCCCGCCGCCCCCTACCGCCAAGTCACCGCCGACGCCGTTCAAAACGTCGCCGCCACCTATCTCGACCCCGCCCTCCGAGCCGAGGGCCGAGTCCGCGGGCAATGACCCCCCCAGTGCCGAGTGCCGAGCGCCGAGGGCCCCGAATCGCCGACCTCCTGACTTTCATCAGGATTCCGTTGGCGGTGGCGTTTGTCTTGGTCCCGAGTACCGGTTGGCGGCTGGCGTTTCTCTGGGCGGCGGGGATCAGTGATTTCGTCGACGGCTATGCGGCCAGGAAATGGGGTAGCTCGCGACTCGGCGCCGTCCTTGATCCAGTCGCGGACAAGTTGTTCGTCGCGTCGGCGTTTGGGGTGGTGCTTGCCTCGGGGGCCTTGAGCTGGTGGGAGGTCGTGGCGGTGTTGGCGCGAGACATTGCCGCCACGCTCGCTTTTCTGGCCACCGTGGCGTTCCGGCGTCCCTCGGCCATTGCCGCCCGGGTGGCGGGGAAGATCGTCACGATCGGTCAATTGTTGGTTCTCTGGGCCTTTTTGCTCGAGTCGAGTCTTTTTCGTCCCATTGCATGGGCCACGGGGGCCGTCGCGGTCTTTGCGATCGTCGACTATGTCCTCGTGGCTCGGCAGCAGCACCGAACCTTGTGAATCGGAGAATTCCGGATGAGTGACCTACGGACGGTAGCGGTCGAGTGGCAGGGTGGGATGCGGTTCCGCGGTGGCAAGCCGGGCGGGCCGGCCGTGACCATCGACGCCGATGGGGTGGACGGTCCTGGGCCGATGCTGGCCCTGCTGTTGGCCGGCGCCGGGTGCAGCGGGGCCGATATCGTCAGCATCTTGGACAAGATGCAGGTCAAGCTCCGGAAGTTCACTGCCGAGGTCACCGGAGTTCGGGCTCCCGAGCACCCGAAGCGGTACTTGTCGATGGGATTCCGGATCACGTTGGCCGGTGATGGACTGGACGAGACTAAAGCTCGGCGGGCGATCGACCTTTCCTTGACCAAGTACTGCTCGGTTCTGTTGTCGCTCAATCCGGATATTCCGATCACCTACGAGCTCGTCCTCGAGCCGTGAGGGCTGGTTGGATTCTAGCCTTGTTTGGTGGGCTTGGGGCGGCTTTTCCGGTCGGTTGCTCGGCTCAGGGGCGGGCGGCCCTTGGGGTTGGTTTGGTGGCCGTCGGTAGCGATCCGGCGGCAGTTGGCCTCCTGGGGCGGGTCCGTTGGCACCTGGCTCGGGAGGTCGGGTTGACGACGGGGGCGGGCCTCGCCCGCGCTGGTGGGACCTGGGCGGGACGTGGGGAACTCGCGCTTCAGTTCCGCTTTGTCACCCCGGCGATCCCGGGAGCAAAACCGGTCTGGTATGCGATGGGCGGCCTAGCTCTGGTGTCCGGGCCCAGGCGGGCCGGCTGGTTGATGGCTGGGGTTGGGGCGGAATGGCCGGCTGGCCGGTCGGGGAGTTGGTGGACCGAGGCCGGGGTAGCCGGGGGCGTCCGGGTGGCGGCCGGGTATCAGTTCGGGGTGGGTGGGCGTAAACGCTGAAAGGCCAGCCACTTGGGCCGGCCTTTCACAGAATCGCGGATTGAAGCTGCCTTACTCGGCGTTCGATCCGGCCACTTCAGGCTTGCGCGCTACCGGGCGACAGAACCGTTCGCCGAGGACCCGCACTTGGGCGAGTTGCTCCTCGTCGAGGTCGGGAAACCGCTCGACCAGGTACTGCAGGGTGTCGTCCAGCCACTCTTTTTGCTGTTCCGGCTCAGCTTCCACGACCCCGCATCGGAGGATGTGGCTGAAGAGTTCATCACGGGCTTGGTCAAAGAGGGTTGGGGTTGACGAGCTCTTGCTGAAGGGCTTCTTCGGTTTGGCCATTGACCGTCCTTGCTGGTAGGGGCGGGTGGGCTAGTTCCCGCGCCTTTGGGTGTATAGACATCCAATTATAGCCTCGGATGGGGGTTTCGTCCACGGCTGGGTTCCTGGGCCGGCCTCCGACCCGATTACATTTGCGGGCGGGTCAAAACCGGTCCCCAAAGGGGGGCGCATGGGCGAGCACGACGAGGTATACGGCCGCGAGCGTCAGCGGCGGCTAACGGCAATGCTTCGAGATCTTTCGGAGCGAATCCAGGACCTCGACGAGCGGGGCGAATTGCTCGAATCGGCGCCGGAGCTTCTCAAGCGGATGGGGGAACTTCGGTCGGAGTTGTTTCATTACGAGGTCCGTTCCACCTACGACACACCCGAAGTGGCCGATAGTCGTCGCATCGTCGACGAGGCCGAACAACCACCTGAATCTCTTGATTCCGAACCCGAGGACGATGAGCCATGGCGTCGCCCGCCAAGTTGAAGAAGAACACCCCTGCGCCGGCCCCGAAGAGTTCCTTCGCGTTGATTGGGATCCTCGGACTGGGCGGGGCGGCCGTGTTGGCGTACCTCGTGATGAAACCGAAGGATATCAGCATTCCGGCCAACGTCACGGTGTTGACGGCCGACACCGCTGGTTTTCGGGGCTACCTACTCGGCTCGCCGACCGCGCCGGTCGAGGTCACTGAGTACGCTGATTTCCAGTGTCCGGCGTGCGGCAGCTTCGACGTGCTCCAGTTCGCCGTCATCAAGCAACAGTTGATTGACTCCGGGTTGGTGCGGTACCGGTTTCGGGATTACCCGCTGCCGATGCATCCCCATTCGCGGGTGGCCGCCCATGCGGCGGCTTGCGCCAATGACCAAGGCAAGTTTTGGGAAATGAAGGGAGTGTTGTTCGACCGACAAGCGGAGTGGTCGCCGCTTCGGTCGGCGGCCGGCTTCTTTGGTGACCTAGCCTCCCAGATCGGACTCAACCGAAGTCAGTATGACGACTGTATGGCGTCGGCCAAGTATGCCGGCCGGATCGAGGCGAGCGCCCAGGAGGCGGTGAAGGTCGGGGTGGGGTCGACCCCGACCTTCTTGATCGGCGGGCGGCTCTATCCCGGTGCCCTCTCGTCGGATAGTATCGCGTCGAAGGTGCGGCAAGTGGCGGCGGCTCCGACTCCATGACCAAGCGGTTGGCCCTAGCCCTGCTGGCGTTGGCAGGGCTTTTCATTTCCATCTACCTCTGGCTCTACAAGCTCGGGATGATCGGCACAATCGCCTGCGGAACGGGCGGGTGTGAGACGGTTCAGCTCTCGCCTCAGAGCCGGTTTCTCGGGATCGACGTGTCGCTGATCGGCGTTGCCGGTTACGCGGTACTCCTTGGTCTGGCGATGTTGTCGCTGCGCCCGAAGTACCAGGGGGCGAGCTGGCCGCTCAAGTGGCTGGTGATCCTGGCTGGCGGCGCCGTCCTCTTCACGCTCTACCTCAAGTACCTCGAGTTCTTCGTGATCCATGCCATCTGCCGGTGGTGCGTCGGGTCGGCCGTGGTCATCGCCTCGATGTTCGGACTGTCCGTCCTCGAGTGGCGACAGGTCCGGGCCGAGGACGCATGAGCACTGGGCGCCCCGAACCGACCGGCAAAGCACTGGGGGTCCTGTCCTTCTCAGCGCTTGGGGTCGTGTTCGGTGACATCGGGACCAGTCCGCTCTATGCGTTGAAGGAGTGCTTTTCGGGCACTCACGGGGTTTCCCTGACTCCTGAGAACGTGTACGGAATCCTCTCGCTGATCTTCTGGAGCCTCACCTTCCTGATTTCGTTCAAATACTTGGTCAACATGCTCCGGGCGGACAACCGGGGTGAGGGTGGGGTCTTGGCCCTCCTGGCCTTGACGAAGCCGGGTGAGGTGAAGACCACCTCCAAGTGGCTGCTGGTGTCGATTGGCCTGTTCGGGTCGACGATGCTCTACGGCGACGGGATCATTACCCCGGCTATTTCGGTGTTAGGGGCGGTCGACGGCCTCAAACTGGCGACGCCGGCTCTGCAGCCGTGGATCGTGTGGATCAGCATCGTCATCATCATTGCGCTGTTCGCGGTCCAGAGTCGGGGCACCGCCGTGGTGGGCGCACTGTTCGGTCCGGTTACGGCGGTGTGGTTCGTGTGCATCTCGATCCTCGGGGTCCGGGGCATCATGCTCGAGCCGGGCGTCCTGCGGGCGATGAACCCCTGGCATGCGGTCGCGTTCGTGCTGCGCGACCCTCGGGAGGCGTTCGTCGTGTTGTCGGCCGTGGTGCTTGTGGTGACCGGGGGCGAAGCGCTCTATGCCGACATGGGCCA
>JAYVJS010000254.1:0-2498 GCA_043769075.1 Gemmatimonadota bacterium
GATCTTGCCAGCCGCACCATGGATGTGGACTTCCATCCCGGCGACAGCATGAAGGCCATCGCTGGTCGCGCCGATGGATGGCCCCTCTTCTCGTCCGACGGCGGCCTGAGCTGGTTCACGGGGTCGAATCTTGGGAGCGGGCGGGTCGAAGTCGCGTATGCGCCGAGCGCCCCGGAGGTGACCTACGCCTCGGCCAACGCTTCGAGTGGTCAGGTGTGGCGAAGCGCCGATGGGGGCGTGACCTACGCCTTGATGAACACCGGGACCAACTACCTTGGTTCGCAGGGGTGGTATGACAACGCTCTGTGGGTCTCGCCAACCGATCCGGCCTTCAGCATTGTGGGAGGGATCGATCTCTTCAAGAGCACCAACTCCGGCTCGACTCTCAGCCGGATCAGTAACTGGGCCCAGGGCGGGTCCTACGGGCCGTCGGCCCACGCGGACCATCACGCCATCGTGGCCCATCCGGGGTATGACGGTTCGGCCAACAAGACGGTGTTCTTCGCGAACGACGGCGGCATCTACCGGGCCACGGACGTGACCGTGGCCGGCAACGACTCGCCCAACTACACCGCCGGGTGGACCGAACTCAACAACAATCTCGGCATCACCCAGTTCTACGGAGCCGGCGGCAATTCCTCGAGCGGCAGGATCGTGGGAGGGACCCAGGACAATGGGACGCCGGTGTACTTCGGCGGGACCGAGACCTGGGCCGACATGAAGGGTGGTGATGGCGGATGGTCGGCGGCCGACCAGACCAACCCAAACTACTTCTACGGCGAGTACGTGTATCTCGCCGTCCATCGCAGTTCAGACGCGGGCGTTTCGGCGAGCTACATCACGGGCTCCGGCAAGGCGGCGCCTTATCTGCTCGAAGACGCAAATCTGAGCCGAGCCAACTTCATTGCTCCCTTCATCCTCGACCCCAACGATCAGAACCGCCTGCTCGCGGGCGGCTGGTCAGTCTGGCGGACCAACGATGCGCGCGCCCCTCTCACGTCCACCACTGGGCCCACCTGGTTCGCCATCAAACCGCCGACTGCGGCCAACAGCCCGGTGAGCGCGATCGCCGTCGCGCCCGGGAATCCTGACCTCGTCTGGGTGGGCCACAACAACGGCGACCTCTACCGGACCACCAACGGAACCGCCGCTTCGCCCATCTGGACGCGTCGGGACACGACCTCGCCCTTTCTGCCCGCGCGCAAAGTCACGCGCATCACCGTCGATCCGCGGAGCAACGCTACGGTCTACGTCACTTTCGGAGGCTTCAGCCCCGACAATGTGTACCGGACCACGGACGGCGGAGACACCTGGGTCGACCGCACGGGGAGCGGAGGCACGGGTCTGCCGGACGCTCCCATCCGCACTCTGGTGATTCATCCCGACAACTCCCAGTGGATTTACGCGGGGGGCGAGTCGGGCATCTTTGCTTCCGAGGATGGAGGTGTCACCTGGCGCCTTCCTCACGACGCGCCGGCAAATGTCTCGGTGGATGAGTTGTTCTTCATGAACAACGCGACGCGGGATCTGGTCGCGGCCACCCACGGACGCGGGATCTACCGCCACGGGACGGTCTCGCCGGCCGTCACCTCAACCCTCGCCTTCACCACCGCCGCCAGCGGCGTCGCCGAATCCGGTAGCGCTGCCCTTCAGGTGAGGGTCACGACTTCGGACGGGAATCCGACCTCCATGCCGATCTCGGCGAACTACGGGACTTCCTCGGGAACCGCGGTGGCCGGGCCGGACTTCACGAGCACCTTGGCTACCCTCAACTTCCCGGCTGGGACGCCCAGCGGCTCCACTCAGCTCGTGAGCGTTCCCATCACCTCCGACAGCATCGACGAGTTCGACGAGACCTTCACCGTCTCCCTCAACAGCCCGGGCCCGGGCACGGTGCTGGGCCTGAGCGCGCACACCGTCACCATCATTGATGACGACGCGCCGCCCCTCCTCTCGATCAGCGACGCCACCATGGAAGAGCCCTACTCGGGTTCAGCCAACGCTCTCCTGACCGTCTCCCTCTCCGAGCCGAGCGGAAAAGATGTGACCGTCAGTTTCGCAACTGCCGACGACACCGCGGTGGCCGCGAACGCGAGTTCTACATACAGTAACGCTTCGACCATTACCATCAACAGCGGCGCCCTCGCCGAGCCGGCCACACCGTATCCGTCCACGATTACCGTGCCCGTCCTGAACGGCCTCGTGACCAAGGCCACGGTCACCATTACCGGGTTCTCTCACTCCCGGCCCCGCGATGTCGACATGGTGGTGGTCGGGCCCACGGGCCGCAAGGTGGTTCTCATGTCCGATGTCGGCGGGACCACGGCCGTCTCTTCGGTGACCCTTACTTTTGACGACGCAGCCCCGGGCCTGACCTCGGCCGCGCTCGCTGCCGGCGCCTACCGACGTACCAACTTGAGCGACGGGGAAGGGCTCGATACCTTCACGAGTCCGGGGCCCAGTGCGATTGACACGTCGCTTCTCTCCGTCTTCAACGA
>JAYVJS010000255.1:0-2719 GCA_043769075.1 Gemmatimonadota bacterium
CTGCCGCCGTCGCCGGGCGGCTCCAGCAGGGCCGTCACCGCCCCTAACCGCCAGCCCGGGCTTCGCTCAACGGCCACGGCGACGCTTGACGCCGAAAAGTGTCGTCCGATCCGACCGGCGGCCCACCCGGCCCCGGCGATGACGGCCGCCGCGACGACCCACGCGATCACGACCCAGAGCGGCGACCGGACCACTCCGAGGCGAGCGAGCCAGGCCGGCACGGCAAGGGCCAACAACACCAAAGCCAGGCCGCTGACCCCCACCATCAGAAGGCCAACCCGCCGGAGCGGGGCGACCAATTCGGCCACCGCCAACTGAGTGCGCCGGGGCGTCATTCCCTTCCCCCGACGGCGTAGGTGAACAAATTGATACCCATCCGGAGGGCGGCCTCGTGCTTTTCGGGCGGATCTTTGTGAACGTCGGGATCTTCCCACCCGTCGCCGAGGTCACTCTGGTAGCTGTAGTACAGGACCAGCCTGCCGTCGACGAAAATCCCGAACCCCTGCGCGGGCTTGCCGTCATGTTCGTGAATTTTCGGCAGCCCTTTTGGGAAATCGTACACGTTGCGATACACGGGATGATCCCACGGCACTTCGACCAAGGCCCGATCCGGAAACAACCGGCCGATTTCCCGGCGAATTGACTCGTCCATCCCGTAGTTGTCGTCCACGTGGAGAAACCCGCCCAGCTCCAGATAACGCCGGAGCACTCCGAGCTCGCGATCACTCCACTTGACGTTGCCGTGGCCGGTCATATAGAGGTACGGCACCTGCCACAGGTCGTCGTCCACCAATTGTACGACCTTCTCTCGGTCCGCCATCCGGAGCGGCGTTCGTTCACCCAACGCCTTGAGCAGGTTCGGCAGACTCGAGGGATTGGCATACCAGTCGCCGCCCCCGTCATAGTGGAGGCGTCCGATCGTCATGGTTTCCTGGGCTATGGCTACCCCGGGGGCCGCCATCAGGACTATTGCCGCCATCAACCGGTTCACTGGTGCCTCATTCCTCCATCGCGACCCGATAACTCTCGTTCCGAGACAGGCCGAAGGCATCAGCCACCGCCTTGGCCACCCGGCTCCGCTCAATCCCCGACTCGACGAGGGACCGGGCAATGGCTCGGGCCGGGCCGGGGTCGACTACCGGCTCAAGCCGAGGCGTTCCGGCGATGACGACGGTGACCTCGCCCCGGGTTGCGACCCCGTCGAACCGAGCCTGTAGCTCGCCCAAGGTACCCCGCCGGTACTCCTCGAACTTCTTCGTCATTTCCCGACCTACGAAGGCTTGCCGGGCAACCCCACAGGCCGTCACGAGGTCGGCCAGGAGGTCCCCAACCCGCCCCGGAGCCTCAAAACACACTACGGAGAACTCCGAGGCTTGGATCCGGGTCAACCACAGGTCCCGCTCAACCCCTTTTCGGGGCGGGAAACCTAGGAAAAGATACCGGTCTGCCGGCAATCCAGAGGCCATCAGGGCGGTTGACACCGCCGACGCCCCGGGAATCGGAACGACCGAAAGCCCGGCGGCGAGTACCGCCTCGACCAGCGCCGGCCCGGGATCACTGACCCCGGGGGTCCCGGCATCGGTGGCAAGAGCCACGTCGGCCCCCCCGGCTAAGAGCTCGATGATCTCGTCGATCCGCCGCGGGGCCGAATGAGCGTGCCAGCTGATTAGCCGGGCTTCGGAGCCGGCGTGATCCCGGAGCTTTCGGGTTTCCCGAGTGTCCTCCGCGGCAATGACGGAGACCAACCGCAGCGTCTCGGCCGTCCGGGGGGACAGGTCTCCAAGGTTGCCGATCGGAGTCGCGAGGATAAAGAGGGTACCGGCCATAGCGGGAAAGAAAACGCCGAACCGCCAATTCCGCTTGGAGCGGGCGGTTCGGCTGAGAAATTTCCGATCAGGGCGCCTTAGGCCGCGTGCTTGTTGATCCGTTCTTGTAAAGCCGGCTTCTGAACCAGCCCGACCACCGTGTCGACGTGCTTCCCGTCCCGAAAGAAAAGCAGGGTCGGGATCGACCGGACGTTGAACCGCATCCCAGTCCGTTGGTTAGCGTCGACGTCGAGCTTCGCGATTTGGACTTTGCCCACGTTCGACTTGGCAAGATCTTCCAGAATCGGGGCGATCGCCCGGCACGGGCCGCACCATTCGGCCCAGAAATCTACCACGACGAGACCCTTGGCCTGCTCGACGCTGGCCGCGAAGGTCTCGTCGGTGACATGGATAATTGCTTCACTCATCGACGACCTCTTTAGTAAACCATGTTAGTTTTGTCCATCGTTTCGGAATCGAAGGCGCCACTCCGCGGAGGCACCGTGTTCTCTAAGGTTCAGATCGCCCACCTCGGGATCGCGGTTGAAGATCTCAACTTAAGCCTGTCGTTCTATCGCGACGTCCTTGGCCTCGATCCGCTCCACTTGCCGGAGCAACGAGACGGGGCGACCATCGTGTCCCTGTCGTTCGGCGACTCCGAGGTCGAACTCCTCCAGCCACTCGGACCCGACACTCCCGTCGGCAAATTCCTCGCCAAGCGAGGGCCGGGCATTCATCACGTCTGCTACCGGGTGGCCGACCTCGACGAGGCGCTGGCCCGTTGCCGGGCATCCGGATACCGCCTGATCGACGAACAACCCCGCCTCGGGGTCGGCGGCAAACGAATCGCTTTCATTCATCCAAAAGCCACCGCCGGCATCCTGATCGAGCTGACGGAATAAGTCCGCCAAGCC
>JAYVJS010000256.1:0-5262 GCA_043769075.1 Gemmatimonadota bacterium
GTTACCATTAGAACGGGTCGGGCTATCCCCCCACGGCTGTCTTAGCCAGGGCCGCGATCGAATCCACAGACCCCACCGCCGGAATCGTTACCACTCCGCCCCGGGCCTGGTACCAACTCAACACCGGCGCGGTCTGGGTCCGGTAGGCCGTCAAACGTCGTTGCACCGCCGCGGGATCGTCATCAGCCCGCCCTTCGACTGTCCTTCGCTTCTCAATCCGAGCCAGGATTTCCTGATCCGTCACGTCGAAAAAAAGCACCAGGTCCATTTTCCGACCGAGGCCGGCCAAGAGCTTCGCGACGCCCTCCGCCTGTGGAATGGTCCGGACCACGCCATCGAAAATGACGCCGCGGCTGCTCGCGGGCTTGGCCAATTCTTCGCCCACGACGCCCATGATGATCTCGTCACTGACTAAGGCGCCGGATTCCATCACCGCCTTGGCCTTAAGCCCCAATGGCGTTCCAACCCTGACCGCGTCTCGAAGCAGGTCACCAGTCGCAAACTTGGGGATCCCGAGCCGCTCCGCCAAGATCACCCCTTGCGTCCCCTTGCCAGCCCCAGGCGGCCCCATCAAGAGAATGTCCACGGCGTCCTCCTCCGATGTGAAAAGGGCGAGCTTCCGCCCGCCCTACGCTGCCGAATGCCAAACCCAAATACCGAGTGCCGAGGGCTAGAATCGCTGCTGCCGTCCTCGGAATTTGACCCGCCCCGTCTTCATGAAGCTATCGTACTTCCGCAACGTTCGGTGCTGTTCGATCTGAGCGATCGTGTCCAGCAATACCCCGACAACAATCAGGACTGAGGTCCCGCCGAATGCGGAGTTGTAGTTGAACTGTCGGGCGACGATGGTCGGAATGATCGCAATCAGCGCCAAGAACAACGAACCCGGAAGCGTGATCCGTCCCAACACCTGATCGATATAGTCGGCGGTCGCCGCACCCGGCTTAACCCCGGGAATGAAGCCGCCCTGCTTCTTGAGGTTCTCCGACAGGTCGACCGAATTGAAGATGATCGAGGTGTAGAAATAGCTGAACAACACCACCATCAGGGCGAATACGAGGTCATAGGGCAAGTCGCCAGGCGTGAAGAAATTAGCGACGTCCTTCAAGGCCTCGTTTTGGGTAAAGTTGGCAATGGTGCTCGGCATGATGATGATCGTCTGGGCAAACACGATCGGCATCACTCCGGCCGTAATCAAACGGATCGGGATGAAGGTCTTTTGACCCTCCCGAACGCGCCCGCGCCCCATGACTTTTCGAGGGATCTGAATCGGGATCCTTCGAGCCGCAATCGTCATCGCCACCACGGCCGCGATCGTTCCGATCGCCATGGCGATCAGGAGCACCGCCAAACCGACGCTCAGCCCACCGACCCGGATCTGCTCGGCACCCTGAAACATCGAGGGCCAGAGTCGCTCGATGATCGAGACGGCAATCAACAAGCTCATGCCGTTCCCGATCCCGCGTTCGGTGATCTGCTCGCCAAGCCACATCATGAAGATGGCGCCGACGGTCAGAGTGAACCACATCGTCAAACGGGCCGCAAAGCCGGGGTTCGCGATGGCGCCGGGAATCGATTCGGTAAACGCGGTGAAGGTGATGGCCTGTGAAAAGGCGATCACAATCGTCATGTACCGGGTCCACTGGGTGAGGCGCTTCTTGCCCTCCTCGTCCTTTTGCATCTTGCTGACGGTCGGAAAGATCCCGCCGAGCAGCTGAAAGATGATCGAGGCCGAGATGTACGGCATGATGCCGAGGGCGAAGATCGTGGCCCGGTACAGGCCGCCGCCCAAGGTATCATAGAGTTGGAAGAAGGTACTGGTGCCCTGATTGTTGTTGATGAACGCCTGGAGGGCGTCGACGTTCACGCCGGGCGCCACGATGTGCGCGCCGATCCGGTAAATCAAAATCGCGATCAGCGTGAACGACAGCTTTCGCTTGAGCTCGGGGTCAATCCCGAGCGACGGGACCCCTTGAGCCGGACTCGTCACTTCAGGCCTCGACTTTTCCGCCGGCCGCTTCGATCTTGGCCTTGGCGTTCCCAGAGAGCGCGACGCCCCGAACCGTGAAGGCCCGGGTAACGTCACCGGTGGCCAAGAGCTTCACCAGGTCGGTGGCCTTCTTGATCAGTCCCGCGGCGGCCAGCGTCTCAGGCGTGATCTCGTTTCCGGTGACCTTCTCCAAGCTCCGGAGGTTGATCGCCTGGGACGTTTCCTTGAACGGGTTCGTGAAGCCCCGCTTGGGCAGCCGTCGATGCATCGGCATCTGGCCGCCCTCGAACCCGGGGTTGGTCGAACCACCGGTGCGGGCCTTGTGGCCTTTATGACCCTTGCCGGACGTCTTCCCAAGCCCGCTGCCGACACCACGACCAACCCGGCGGCGCGCGACATTGCTGCCCTTGGCCGGCTTCAGGTTGGAGAGAGTAATCTTGGTGGTCATCCTGCTTTCTCCGCCTTGGTCACTTCGACCATGTGCCGAACCTTGAACAACATGCCTCGGATCGAGGCGTTGTTCACTACCTCGACCTCGGCCTGGTGCTTGTGGAGGCCGAGCGAGGCGAGGGTTCGCCGCATCGTCTCACTGTGCCCGATCGTGGACCGGATCTGCTTGACCCGAACCCGCGCAGCCTCTTTTTCGCCCGGGATGGTGGCGGCGTAGTAGACTGGGCCTTGTCGAAATACCGCTGGATTGCGTCCCATGTTCCCTTAGCCTTCCTGGCGCGGCTTGTACCCAAGGGCCTCGACTTCGACCCCGCGCTCCCGCGCCACTTGGCGAACCGATACGAGCGAGCGAAGCCCATCGATCGTGGCCCGCACCATGTTATGCGGATTGTTCGACCCGAGGCTCTTGGTAAGAATATCACTGATCCCGCAGCATTCGAGAACCGCCCGGACCGCGCCACCGGCGATCACGCCGGTACCAGTGGCCGCCGGCTTCAGCAGGACCCGGCCGGCACCATGATGGCCGAGGATCTCATGCGGAATCGTCGTCCCGGTGCGGGGGATCTCGTTCATTGCCCGCTTGGCGGCTTCGACGGCCTTGCGCACCGCTTCGGACACCTCGTTCGCCTTGCCGGTCGCGAAGCCGACTTTGCCCTTACCGTCACCGACGGCAACCAACGAGTTGAACGAGAAGCGCCGGCCACCCTTAACGACCTTGGCCACCCGATTGATATCGACGACCTTCTCGATAAACTCGCTCGGTGCATCGCGGTCGCGCCGATCACCGCGGCCACCGTCCCGGCGTCCGCGGTCGCCACCTCGGCCCCCGGCGCCGCCGGCACCGCCACCGCGACCACCCCGCCGACCACGTCCAGCGTCAGTGGCTGGTGCCTCGGTCGTTTCCGTCACCTGCACTTCTGGTTCGGTCATTTAGAACTCCAATCCGCCTTCGCGAGCGCCGTCAGCGACCGCCTTGACCCGTCCATGATACCGGAAGCCAGCTCGGTCGAAAACGACCTTGGCAATTCCGGCGGCTTTGGCCTTGGCCGCGAGCAGTTTGCCCGTTGCCTTGGCTCGGGCCACTTTGCCGGTACCGTCGAGTTCGATCCCCTCGCTCCGGTCGGCAACGCCCATCAATACCGCGCCCTTGTCGTCGTCCACCAGCTGGGCGTAAATGTGCTTGATCGACCGGAAGATGACCAAGCGCGGACGCTCGGGCGTTCCAGCAACTTTTTTGCGAACACGGAGATGGCGGCGGTACCGCCGCTCTTCGCGCGTCTTCGGTGCATGAATTGGACGCATGGTTTACTTCGCTCCCGTCTTGCCGGCTTTGCGGCGGACTCGCTCGCCCTGGTACCGGACGCCCTTGCCCTTGTAGGGCTCCGGCGGCCGAATCGACCGAATGTCCGCGGCGACCTGACCAACCAATTCTTTGCTCGGCCCGGTGATCCGGACCACGGTCGCGTTCTCGACGACCATCTTGATCCCCTGTGGGGCATCGTATTTGACCGGATGCGAAAAGCCCAGGGCCAAGTTGAGCCCCTTGGGCGTCACCTCAGCCTTGTAGCCGACGCCCTGGATCTCGAGCACCTTCATGAAGCCCTTCGAGACCCCTTCGACCATGTTGGCCACGAGGGTCCGCGACAGCCCATGCAACGCCCGATGGGCCGGCTCGTCGCTCGGCCGGGTGACCGTGACTTCGCCGTTGTCCATCGCCAGCTTCATCGTCGGGTGGATCGTTCGGGAAAGTTCTCCCTGCGGTCCCTTTACCGAGATCAAGTTGCCGGTAAGCTTGACAGTGACGTCCTTGGGGACCGGCACTGGTTTTCGTCCAATCCGCGACACGGTGGGCCTCCTACCAGACGACCGCGAGGAGTTCACCGCCCAAGTTCGCGGCCCGGGCATCACGATCACTCATCAACCCTCTGGGGGTTGAGACGATCGCCATGCCGAGCCCGTTCTTGATCCGGGGAATCTCACGGCTCTTGACGTAGCGGCGCAGGCCGGGCGTGGACATTCGCTTCATCTCTCGAATCACCGGGCGCTCGTTATGATAGCGCAAGGTGATTCGAATGACGCCGCGAGGACCATCCTCGACCAGCTTGAAATCCGCGATGTAGTGGTTGCTGTGGAGAATCCGGGCCACCTCGGCTTTGAGCCGAGAAGCGGGGACTTCCACGCGGCGATGCCCAGCGGCACCCGCATTGCGGATCCGCGACAGCATATCCGCTACAGGGTCAGTCATACTCATGCGCGATCCCTTCCCTTACCAACTCGCCTTGCGCACGCCGGGGATATGCCCCCGGAGCGCGAGTTCCCGAAAGCACATCCGGCAGAGGCCGAATTTGCGCAACACCGCCCGAGCCCGGCCGCAGCGCTGACAGCGCCGAACCGCTCGGGCCTTGAACTTCGGTACCCGCTTCGCACGCTCGATCCAACAGGTCTTGGCCATAAGTTCCTTACGTCCCCCGCCTTACACGGTCCGCTTCGGGGTTTCGCCCCGGAACGGCCAGCCGAATTCCCTTAACAACGCCATGGCGAGATCATCACGCCCGGCCGTCGTCACGATGGTGATGTCCATCCCGTGAATCTTCTCGACCTTGTCGTAGTCGATCTCGGGAAACACCAACTGCTCCTTCAAGCCGAACGAGTAGTTGCCGCTCCCGTCGAAGCTCCGGTTCGGGAGACCCCGGAAATCGCGCACCCGCGGCACCGCCAGTGAGATGAACCGGTCAAGAAATTCGTACATCCGGGGACCACGGAGGGTGACCATCACCCCAACTGGGACGCCTTCCCGGAGGCCGAAGTTCGAAATCGCCTTC
>JAYVJS010000257.1:0-6334 GCA_043769075.1 Gemmatimonadota bacterium
CTTACGGCCCGTCCGATGTTGCCATTGAGCACCAAATCGCGCCAATCCGCCGGGGTTTCGCCGTGGCGGACCCCCAAAAACTCTGAGACCCGCTCGAGCGTCAACGGTTCTTTGCCCCCGAGGCCGATCAACTTTTCGAGCTCGCTCCGGAGCGCGGAAAGGCCTCCGCCAGTGGCCCGGACCATGTGCTGGGCGGCAGATTCGTCAAGGATGACGCCGTTGCGCTCAGCGTGCAGCATCAACCAACGCTGGGCCCGGTCTTCAGGTAGTGCGTCGGCGGCGACGGCGGTCGTCCGCACCGCGAGGTCGTCGTCGATTTCGAGCTCGCCGGAGCCCTGGACCAAGATCAGGATCGTTTCCGAGGCTGGCCGTTCGAGATACTTGAGCACGGTAGCTTTGGCTTTGGCTCGCTTGTTCCAGGCCTCAACGTCGCGAATGATCGCCACCCGACGATCCGCCATCATCGGCAGTGATTGGCACATCGTCTCCGCCTGCTCGGGATCGAGGTCGGCAGCGGACCGCTGGTCGAAGTTGAAATCCTTCAATGACGGTTCGAGCGTCCGGGCCATGATCTCGGCAATGGCCTCTTCTTTGAGAACGTCTTCGACGCCGTACAAGTACACGGTGTTCGGAATCTCGCCCTTGCGAAGGGCCTTGTAGAAGGAGTCGAACGTCACTTTCGGCATGATGCTTCGCAAGGTCCTTCGGGTCGAGTTCCTGGGCGGGAATCTAAGCCCGGGGGCGATCGCCGACGAGCCGGGACTATCGGTTGGCGCTCCGGAGAAAACTCTGGACGAACATCAAGGCGGCCAGGGATTTGGCGTCTCGAATGTCCCGGCGGCGGATCATCCGACCGATCTCCGACCACCGAAACTCGTGGATTGAAATGAACTCATCCGGCTCAGGAGCGGCGACGTGGGGCGTCAGACCGGTGGCCAAGTACAGATGGATGCGCTCATCGGTGAATCCTGGGGCCGTGAAGATATCGGTGAGGAACTCCAGCGATGCCGCCTGATATCCCGCCTCTTCGATCAATTCGCGGCGGGCGCAAACTTCCGGGGCCTCCCCAGGACTCAGGGTGCCGGCGGGGATTTCCCAGATCGAGCCATCGGCCGCGTGACGAAATTGCCGGATCATCACGATTCTCGGATCGGGGTCACTGACTCGGTCGAGCATCGGAACAACCGCAGCGGCTCCCGGATGGCGGATCATATCCAAGGACCCCTCGGAGCCGTTGGGAAACCGGACCAGTTCCTGATCGAGCTTGATGACCCGGCCGGTAAAGAGACGTTGCGACGAAATTAGCATAGTAGTATCACATACTCATAATTGAAATGATTCACCCAGGACTGGAATCGTCACCTGACCGACCCCAGACTCCCGGAGGATTCCGGCCATCGCCGTGGCGGCCTCCGGCTCTCCGTGCACCACGAAGGCCCGTTTGACCGGGCCGCCGAGCGCCTTAACCCAGGCTCGGAGTTCGTGCTTGTCGGCGTGGGCCGAATACCCGCTGATGGTCTCGACCTCGGCTCGCCGTGGGGTCATTTGTCCAAAGATTTTTACCGAATCGGCCCCGTCTTGAATCCGGCGGCCGAGGGTATGTTCGCCTTGGAAACCGACAAACAGGACGCAATTCCGATGGTCGCCGATGTGGTTGGCCAGATGATGGAGGATCCGACCAGCTTCCGCCATCCCGGATGCGGCGATGATGATGGCGGGGCCGTTCAAATCGTTGAGTCGCTTCGAGTCGGCCACATCCCGGATGTACTTGACGAGATGGAAATCGAAGATCTGTTCAGTCCGCTCGAGGAACTTCTCCCGCCGGTCATAGACCTCCGGGTGCAGCCGGAATACGGCCGTTGCGTCAATCGCCAATGGACTGTCGACGTAGATCGGAATGTCGGGGATCGTTCCTTGGCGGGCCAACTGATGAAGGGAGTAGATCAACTCTTGGGTCCGACCGACGGCAAAGGACGGGATGAGGATCTTCCCGCCCCGGCCGGCGACTCGCTTGACCACCTCGGCGAGATGTTGTTCGGCGTTGGCCGTCGATTCGTGCTCCCGATTGCCGTAAGTCGACTCAACGATCAGGGTATCGATCGGCCCGACCGGAGGGTCCGGATCACGAATGATCGGGAGCCCGCTTCGGCCCACATCGCCGGAAAACACCAACCGGTGTCCTCCATCTTCCGTCAGCCGCATGTCCACCGAGGCGCTGCCGAGAATGTGTCCGGCTTCGGCGAACTCGAACGCCAGGTGTTTGCGAACATGGCTGACGCGTTTGTAGGGGAGCCCGACGATCAAATCTTGGACGGCGATGGCGTCGGCCAAGTTATACAGTGGGTCGCTCTCGGGCCCGGTAGCCCGGCCATGCCGGGCCAGGAACTCCGCGTCCTTCATTTGAATGTTGGCTGAATCCGGCAGCATGATTGCGCAGAGATCTCGGGTGGCCGGTGTGGCGTAGATCGGGCCGTGGAATCCATGGCGGACCAGGAGCGGTAATCGACCAGCGTGGTCGATGTGGGCGTGACTTAAGATGACGGCGTCGATCCGCCGCGGATCGAACGGCAGCTCGCGATTCTTCTTGGCGGTTTCGGTCCGCCGTCCCTGGAACAAGCCGGCATCGAGTAGGATCCTGGCGCCGGCCGCCTCCACCAAATGCATCGAGCCGGTTACTTCTCCAGCGGCTCCCCAAAACGTTAGGCGCATGCTCGCACTTTCCTCTTTAGCGGGTCCCGAATAAACGATCCCCGGCGTCTCCAAGCCCGGGCAAGATGTACCCCGAACGGTTTAGCTCGCGGTCGAGGCCAGCAGTATACACCGGCACCTCAGGGTGGGCGGCCTCAAAGGCCCTCACACCCTCGGGCGCCGCGACCAGGCACAGAAATCGGATCCGGGTAGCGCCTGCCGCCTTCAGCGCCGTCACGGCCGCCACCGCCGACCCGCCGGTCGCGAGCATGGGGTCGAGGAGGAAGACGTCGCGGCCTCCACCGTCGGGGATCTTGAAATAGTAGCTGACCGGCTCGAGGGTCAGGTGATCCCGATACAAGCCCACGTGCCCGACCCGGGCGGACGGGATCAGCTGCAGAATGCCGTCCACCATCCCGAGTCCCGCCCGAAGGATCGGAACTAGGACCAACTTTTTTCCAGCCACCCGATTGGCCGTCATGCGTTCAAGGGGAGTCTCGACGTCGACGGTCTCGGTTGCGAGGTTCCGGGTCACCTCGTAGGTCATCAGCATGGCGATTTCGCCCACCAGCTGCCGGAAGTCCTTCGTCGCCGTGGCCTGGTCCCGCAAAATCGACAGCTTATGTTGAATAAGCGGGTGGTCGAGGACCGTCAGGTTGGGATGGCTGGAGGGAACCATGCGGTTAATATGGAGCCAATTGGGAACCCCGGCGAGGGGGGCTTCCACCCGCGCCACAACTTTGGAGGTAGTCATATGAGACTGGTGATTGTGACGTCATTGATGGCGGCTGCTTCCAGTGTGTCGTTGGCTCAACCCAATCCGTTCAAACTTCCGAAGTCCCCCATCAAGGCCCAGGTCGCCTACCAGTTGACCGGCGATCAAAAGGGCACCTCTGAGACCGCATTCGACGGCGCTCGAATGATGACGAGATCTTCTTCGACCATTCGGATGATGGGCAAGGAGACCAAGTCCTCGGAGTGGACGATGGTCACGGAGGATTCGATGTTTACCGCGAACCTCGAAAAGAAGGAGGGGTTGGCCGGCCCGAACCTGCTACCCTACTACGCGAGGGCCTACGACGGTCTCGACGGGGAGGGCAAGCAGCGATTTCACGCCAACTTGAAAGAGATGGCCGGGTTGATGTCGAAGGCCTTCAACGTGAACTCGTTGGGATCGATGGGCGAGAGGCTGGGAGACCAAACGATCGCCGGTGAAGTCTGCGAGAACCACAAGTTCGCCAGTTTCGAGGTCTGCTCGATGAAACGGGGACCTCAGGTGCCGCTTCGGACGGCCGGCGACTTGGTCTGCTTTCGGTTCGAGCAAACCGCCACCTCGGTGTCCCTGTCCGCCCCGCCGAGTTCGGCCTGGGAGAAACCGGCCGGGATCGAGTTCAAGCCGATGCTCGGGGCGCAAGACGCCGATTCGGCCGCCCGAGGGATGGTCGGCTACCTCGCCAGCAAGGCGCTGTCGGATTCGCTGGCGGCTTCGAAGGCCGAACTGGAAAAAGCCAAAGCCGAGGCCGCCCTCAAGGGCGAGCCGAAGGCCGGCGAACCGCGGCCGATGACAGCCGAGGAAAAGGCCCAAATGAAGCAGGCGTGCGAGATGATAAAGAACTTCGACATGAGCAAGGCGTTGGCCAACGCGTGGCGGGA
Organism: Gemmatimonadota bacterium; assembly: GCA_043769075.1. Taxonomy (GTDB): domain Bacteria; phylum Gemmatimonadota; class Gemmatimonadetes; order Gemmatimonadales; family GWC2-71-9; genus SHZU01. The sequence continues at coordinate 4,342 of JAYVJS010000257.1, forward strand.
CATGAAGCGGGAGCTCGGCGAAGCCGCCGTGGACGCCGCCAAGCAAAGCGCAACCAGCAAAATCAAGGGATTGTTCAAGAAACCGAGAATTCCCTGATCCTAACGGAGCACCGCCCGCACCGAATCAAGGGCTCCGTCGTTCTTTTCCGGCCGGAGCCTCATAAGATGGCTCATCAGCTCATAAAGGTGAACGCTTTGAAACGGAGGGACGACCGCTCCGACTCGGATGCCGGGCCCAGTGGCCATAAAGAGCCCCGCCATTGACGGCAAATCGTTGTCATAGCCGTGATTGCCGAGATCAGTGAGCGGACTGGCGTTCCACCGTTGACGGGTCGAGATCGTCCACCCATCGTCGGCGAGAGCGAGGAGTGGGGCGATCCGCGGATTGTCTCGAAACCGGAACCGGACCGGTATCTCTTCCCGTCGGTAGACCCGTAAGTGTGGGTGGGCATCGACCAAACCGCGATAGATCATCTCATTCCGCCCGGGTCCTGGATCGATCGCGGTGGCCGGGGCCAGGTCGGTGATTTCTTCAGGCCCAATCGCAACGTAGTCGTCGAGGTAGATGACCCGCCCTGGTGAAATGGTGGTCATCCCGTGGTCCGAGACGATGATCAGATTCGTCCGGTCACGAAGACCGCGAGCCGCCAGGCCATCGAGGAGCCGCCCGATCGCCGAGTCCGTCTCGGCTATGGCAGAGTCCACGCCCGGGGATTCCGGCCCGCGTCGATGGCCGATCAGATCGACGCGGTTGAAATAGAGGGTCACGAGATCCGGTTGCTCGCCCGACGGCAACGAGAGCCATTCGAGCACCTGGTCCACCCGTGCCGTGGTCGGAAAGCGGGGGTCGAACGACCGCCAATAAGTGGGCTGGATCCCTTCGAAGGCCACCTCCGACCCGACCCAGTACATGGTGGCGGCCCGGCGGCCTTGTTTGATCGCCGTGACCCAAATGGGTTCGCCGCCCCACCATTGAGGGTTGCGGTTGCCGATTGTATCAGTCGTCGAAAACCGTCCGAGCCTCGGGTCCACCATCGCGTTGGCCACGATGCCGTGGTGCGCGGGGTAGAGGCCGGTGGCCATGGTGTAGTGGTTCGGAAATGTCTTTGTTGGAAACGCGGGGATGAGCTTTTCGGCCCGAACGCCTAACGCGGCGATTTCCCGCAGTCGGACGGCTCCGGGCCGATCGAGGTAGTCGGGGCGGAAGCCATCGATCGAGACCACGATCAACAGCGGACCAGGCGTTGGATTCGGGGAATCGGGCCGATGGGCCGGCGTTCGGCATCCACTCAGCGTGACCAGGAATGCGAGTCGGGTGAGTGGTTTCATTTCGACTGGTATGGCGTTGTCGGCGAACGAGTTACGGAAGATGGCCTGGGGCTAGATCGGGCGCAACTTCGGGTCTATATTCCTCGCCCTCCAGGCTGGGTAGCTCAGTTGGTAGAGCAGCGGACTGAAAATCCGCGTGTCGGGGGTTCAATTCCCTCCCCAGCCATTCGCCGTACCCCGCCTCGCGACTCATGTTTCGGGGCGTTTCGTTTTCTCACCGGTTGCCTCGCCGGCGCGGAGGTCCAATGACAACATCCAAGGCTGGGCTGGTTCGCGGCTCGGACGGCCTCGCTCGCTGTTGGTGGGGGGCCTCGGCTCCGGACTACGCCGCGTACCACGACGCGGAGTGGGGCCGCCCCGTGACCGGGGACCGCCGGCTATTCGAAAAGATCTGCCTTGAAGGCTTTCAGGCTGGGTTGAGCTGGCTCACCATCCTGCGAAAACGAGACAATTTTCGCCGAGGATTCGCCAGCTTTGACTTTGCCAAAGTCGCCCGTTTTTCGGCCCGTGACGTGGAGCGATTGCTCGCGGACGCGGGGATTGTCCGCCATCGGGGCAAGATTGAATCGACGATCAACAACGCGAAGCGGGCCCTTGAGACCGTGGAGACCCACGGTTCCCTGGCCGCCTACTTCTGGAGTTTCGAGCCCGACCCTCGCAGCCG
>JAYVJS010000258.1:0-3198 GCA_043769075.1 Gemmatimonadota bacterium
CAGGCGGCTTCGACCGACAAAGCGACCGCATTCCCGCCGCCCAGACACAACGTCGCAAATCCGGTCGCGACCTTTCGATCGCGCATCGCATAGATCAAGGTCGTCAACACTCGGGCGCCGCTCGCCCCGATCGGATGACCGAGCGCAATCGCCCCACCATTGACGTTGACCCGAGCCCAGTCCCACTTGAGGCCCCGGCCGTCCGCCAAGCATTGCGAGGCGAAGGCCTCATTGGCCTCGATCAGTCCATAGTCACCGATCGCGGTGCCGGCCTTCTTCATCAGGTTCTGCACCGCAAAGATCGGCGCGAAAAACAGATCCTTCGGTTCCCCGCCCCCGGTGGCATACCCCGTCACTTTGGCGAGCGGTGCGATGCCGTGGGCCTTGGCGAACGCCAACGACGCCACAATCACCGCGCTCGATCCATCGTTGAGAGTCGACGCGTTCCCCGCGGTCACCGTGCCGTCTTTCTGAAACGATGGCTTGAGCTTGGCCAGCCCGGCAGCCGTCGTTTCCTTCCGAGGCCCCTCATCTTGGGTCACGACCACCGACCCACCCTTGCCGGCAATCTCGACTCCGACGATCTCGGCCGCGAACTTTCCGGTCTCCATGGCCGCCGCCGCTTTCTGCTGGCTGGTGGCCGAAAACTCGTCTTGCTCTTGTCTGGTCGCGCCCGCCTTCTGGGCCGTGTATTCAGCCAAGCTGCCCATATGGACGTTGCCGAACGAATCCCAGAGCCCGTCGTGGATCATCCCATCGAGCATCGTCTGGTTGCCGATCTTGACGCCGCCCCGAATCCCGTGGACATAGTGCGCCGCATTCGACATCGATTCCATTCCACCGGCCACGACCACCTGATTGTCTCCAGCCTTGATCGACTGGGCCGCGAGCATGACCGCCTTGAGGCCCGAACCGCAGACCTTGTTCACCGTCAACGCCGGGATCACGCCATTGAGGCCGGCATGAATCATCGCTTGTCGGGCCGGGGCCTGGCCGGTTCCACCCTGGAGAACGTGACCCATGATGACCTCGTCGATGACCGAGGCGTCGATGCCGGCCCGCTTGACGGCCTCCCGAATGGCCAAGGCCCCCAGTTGCGGAGCCGAGAGGGTTGCGAGCGCCCCTAAGTACTTTCCAATCGGAGTCCGGCACGCCGCCAGAATCACCGGTGTAGTCGCATCTGACATATTGTCCCACGGTTTGAGGAATCGCTGAGTACCGCGGCTACGGAACCAGTGCCCGGATCCGAATCGCCTCGGTCAACATCGTCTTGAAAGCCGCCACCGTCATCACGTCCTGCTTGGTACCCGCCCCGCGGGTCCGGACCGCCACCGTTCCACCGTCTGCCTCTCGCTGGCCGATCACTGCGAGGTACGGCACCTTCATGATCTCGCCCTGCCGGACTCGGTAGTTGAGGGTTTCGTTGCCGTCATCGAGTATCGCCCGGACCCCGGCGTCCCGGAGTTCCCGCGTGACCAAGCTCGCCGCAGCGCGTTGGGTGTCGGAAATCGGGACGACTCGGACTTGCTCGGGCGCGAGCCAGAGCGGAAAGGCCCCGGCAAAGTGCTCGATCAAGATCGCCATGAATCGTTCAAACGACCCACTGACGGCTCGGTGAATGACAACCGGGCGATGAGCCGTATTGTCGTCGCCGACGTAGGTCAACTCGAATCGCTCGGGGGCGGCGTAGTCCAACTGAATCGTCCCGAGTTGCCACTTGCGGCCAATGGAATCCGACACGTCAAAGTCGATCTTCGGCCCGTAGAAGGCCCCGTCCCCGGCCTTCAATTCGTACGGTTGCCCCGTCGCATCGAGGGCGGCCTTGAGCGCGGCCTCGGCCCGATCCCACATTTCGTCGCTTCCGAGCCGGGTTTCCGGCCGGGTGGCGAATTTGAGCGTGGCCGTCAAGCCGAACGTCTCGTAATAGCCGAGAATGAATCGGGTCAGCCGATTGACCTCTTCGGCAATCTGGCTTTCCATCAAGAAGACGTGACAGTCGTCTTGCTGGAACTGCCGAACCCGCGTGAGACCCGACAGGGCCCCGGAGAGTTCGTTCCGATGGAGCACGTCGTAGGTACTGAACCGGAGCGGCAGCTCCCGATACGAATGTTTCTTCGCGGCATACATCAGGTAGTGCGAAGGGCAGTTCATCGGCTTCAGCGAAAAATCATGCTCCCCGGTCTCTTTGTCGAGGACGAGAAACATGTTCTCCCGATACTTGCCCCAATGCCCCGACATTTCCCACAGCGCCTTGTTGTACAGCAGCGGGGTCCGAATTTCCTGGTAGTCATCCCGCTGCAACGCCCGCAGATAGTCATTGAGGACGTTGATCATGATCGTGCCCCGCTCGGTCCAGAACGCCGCCCCGGGCGCGAACTGATGGAACATGAACAGATCGAGTTCGCGGCCAACCCGGCGATGATCCCGCTTCTTCGACTCTTCCAGCCGGTGGAGATGGAGATCGAGATCGTCCTTCTTAAACCAGGCGGTTCCGTAAATTCGTTGGAGCATCTGGCGCCGTTCATCACCCCGCCAGTAGGCCCCCGCCCCGCTCAGCAACTTGAAATGCTTGAGCCGGCCGGTGGACGGCAGGTGCGGTCCTCGGCACAGATCGACAAACGGTCCATCGGTATAGACCGTGATGGTCTCGTCGTCCTTGAGCTCCGAGATTCGCTCCAGTTTGAGGGCGTCATCGGCGAACCGCCGATTCGCCTCGTCACGATCGACCACTTCACGGACAAAGGGATAGTCCGCAACGGTAACCGCGCGCATCCGGGCTTCGATCGCCTCGAGGTCCTCGGGCGTAAAGGGCCGCGGCACTTCGAAGTCGTAGTAGAAGCCATCCTCAATCGAGGGGCCGAAGCCGATCCCAGCCGTGGGAAAGATCTCCCGCACCGCCGTGGCCAGCACATGAGCCGCCGAGTGACGGAGGAGGTCGAGCGCATCGGGATCCTTGTCGGTCAGAATCGCGACCGTCGCGTCCTGCTCGATTGGCCGAACCAAATCGCAGATCCGGCCATCGACCCGAATCGCCAGCGCGGCCTTGGCCAGTCCGGGTCCGATGGCCAAGGCGAGGGCCGCCCCAGTCGAGCCTGGTGGCAACTCCCGAACGGATCCATCCGGCAACGTCAAACGAAGCATGCTCATGAGGCAAACATAGTAGGGGACTCGGGCCTAAACGCACCGATTTCGGCCGGG
>JAYVJS010000259.1:0-5594 GCA_043769075.1 Gemmatimonadota bacterium
CGGCCCACGAAGACCGCCGGCGAAAGCGGCCCCTGAGCCAAACCACGAGCCTTGTTCATCCGCCTGGTGGTCGGGGCTGCGTCGATGATGCTGTAGATCCCGATGCCCAGCCAGCCAATTAGCCCGAGCGCGAGCGGTGCCGTACTGCAACCGCCGGTGTCACACGACGACAACGCCGCACCGGCAATGAGCGCACCGTAGGCCCCGCCCAGCATGATCAGACCACGCCTCGTATCCCCTGCGTACATCTGGCCCGCTCCGATGATCACGATCGATAGGATCGTCGCGGTGCCCTCGTCCTTGGCGTTCGGCTTCGCCTGCGGCGTCGTTGGGACCACCCCCCGGTCGTCGATGATCCCCAGCCGCAATGCTGGCCCCTGCGCCACAGCCGAAGTCGCGGTGACCCCAATCGCTGAGATCGACGCCAGGATCGTAACCGCAAGGGTCCAGCAGGAAATCGAGGGTGAACCGGTCGGATAGGTCCGCATGTGATCCGTTCTCCAAGAGTTTGGGAGGCCCTCGCCTTGCCCCCTCCCCAACCGCTCCGTACCTTCCCAGGTGCGACCCATAGGAATGTCCGGCACTGCCGCTCGGGGCTGGGGCACGACGATTCGTGACCCGACTCTACTTCCCTTGCGTGACACGAGCGTCACATGACCGGCTCAAGCACCACCACCACCGTCACACCCCCCGTCGACCCGTCACTTCGACTCGTGACGCTCGGCCGCGCCGCGTTGCTCGGGACCGACAACATCGTCGCCGTCGGCCCCGGCAAAGCCCTGGCTCTCCTCACCTACCTCCGCTCTAGTCCGGGCCAGCTAGCCACCCGCGACCAACTCGTCGACCTCCTCTGGGCCGACACCGACCCGACCCTGGGCCGCCAAGCGCTCCGCCAGACCCTCTTCCGCTTGAGACTGTCCCTCGGCGCCGAGGCGTTCTCGCGAGACCGCGAGGAAGTGGTGCTCGCCGCCGAACTCCCCCACGACCGCCAGACCTTCCTCGACGCGATCGGGGCCAATGACCTGCCGGCCGCGCTGGCCAGCTACAGCGGCGCGTTCTTCCCGGAGTTCGGGGCCTCCGGCAGCAGCCGATTCGAGCACTGGGCCGACGGTGAACGCCACCACCTTCGCGGCCTGTTCCTCCGAGCCGGCGAGACCGCTTGCCGCCGGGCCCTCGATCAATCCCCTCGCGACGCGTTGGCCTTGGCCCGCCGGCTCCGCAACGAGGAGCCAGAATCAGAAGCCCTCCAGCGCCTCTTCCTCCAAAGCGCCCTGGCCGCCCGCGAGATGCTGCTCGCGGCAACCGAAGCGGACGCCCTCGAAAACGCCCTCCGCGAGGCGGGCCGCTCCCCCGAGCCGGCCACGGCGGCCTTGATCCGACTGGTCCGGCAGGAAGGGGTCGAGTATGCGGGGCCGCCAACCAGACGGAGTGCGATGGCCGAATTGGTCGGACGGGAACGAGAGTACTCGACCCTGTTGGCCGCATGGGACGAGGCGGTTCAGAGCCGCCCCCGAGTCGTCCACCTCGAAGGCGGGGCGGGCCTCGGCAAAAGCCGACTCCTCCACGATTTTGGCGTCCGGCTCCGAGCCGGTGGCGTCCCGGTCGTTCACGTCGGCGCGCATCAGGGCGAACAAGAGCTTGGCGGCAGCCTAGCAGCCGATCTGGTTCGAGCCTTGTTCGATCTTCCCGGCGCGTCAGGGATCGGGCCGGAATTCGTGCCGGCGCTGATCGGACTCCACCCTCCGTTGGCGGCCCGGTTCCCCCACGCCGGCGCGGTCACCCCCGAGGTTGATTTGCTCCGCCAGCGCGGAGTCGCCGTGGCCGAGCTACTGACAGCCATCGCAGAAGAGCGGCCGATCGCGCTGCTGGTGGACGATCTCCACTGGCTCGACCTGCAATCGCGCCAAATCCTGGTCGGCGCCGCCAACCGACTTGGCACCGCCCGGATCCTGCTGGTCACCGCCGCCCGGCCCGGCGAGCGCGGTGGAGCGTTGGTGCCGGCCGCATCGGTCTGTCGGCTCCAACCGTTGTCGGTGGCGGACTGCGAGGCGTTCGTGGCCAGCGCCGCCGGAACGACCGATCCAAATTGGGTCGCTCAGATTGCGGTGGCCCTGTGGCGGACGTCGCGAGGATCGCCGCTCTTGGCCACCGAGACCCTGCAGCTCGCCCTCGAACGGGGGGATCTAGTCGTCAGAGACGGAACCTGGCAAACCACGGACGTCGCGACCGCGGTCGAGCGAGTTGGCAGCTACGATCCGTTGCACGACCGGGTCCGATCGCTCGCCGACGACGAGCGCCACCTGCTGCTCACGCTCGCCGCCGCCGGATCGCCCCTTCCAGAGGCAATCATCGGTGCCGGGCCCCGGGCCACATCGCAGCTCATGGGGCTCGAGGCCCGCGGCTATGCGGCTCGTTCCGGCCCCGGATGGACGATCGGCCATGACGAGATCGGCGCCGCGGTGCTCGACCAAGCGCCCCCCGACGAAATCGTGGGATGCCACCGGCAACTCGGCCGGCAGCTCGCGATCGACCCGGCCCCGCTGCCGCAACTCCACCGGGCCGCCCGCCACCTGATCTTGGGTGCAGCCGAAGGCGACCTGGCTACCGTCGTCCATCGGTGGTGCACTGCCCACCGGCGGCAGGGAGACACCCGTTCCGCCGCCGCTTTGATTGCCGAGCTCCTGGGGGCCGAGTTCGGAACGGCCGACCGGGCCGCCCGGCTTCGCGCCGGCCTTCCCTTCGGACTCCGTTTTGGCTTGACCGGTCGCGGCCTGATCGGGGCCGGGCTGGTGTTGGTGGCCGCCGTGTTCGTCGTGGCGGCGCTCCGCCGGCCCAAACCGGCGCCGCCGTCACCGGAAGCCTCGTTGTTGTTCACGGTGCCCGAAGCCGGGGGTGAATACCAGGCGTTGGTTCAAGTCGGGGTCCGAGAGGATCGGTGGCGTCCTGGCGATTCCCTCGATGTCACCGAGGGCGTCCGGGTCGGCCGGTGGCATGAGTCATCGGCCCCCACGCCGACGCCAGCGGTTCGGCCCGGCGGTGGCGCCTTGATCGCCCCGCGGATCGTCGAAGACTCCGGACAAGTTGATTTGTTCCTGAGCACCTTCGACGGCCAAACCACTCGGGTCACCTCGACCCCCGGCGACGATATCGATCCCGCCTGGTCACCCGATGGCCGGCAGGTCGTCTTTGCCACGGCCCGATGGACCCCCCGCGGTGACGACGATCTCGATCTCGCCGTGCTGGAGCTTGCGACCGGTGCCGTTCGCCAGCTGACCAATGGCATCGACTACGACCACGCGCCGGTTTGGTCGCCCGACGGGACCCGGATTGCCTTCGTCCGCCGCCCGGCCATTGGCCCGTCCCAGCTCTGCTGGACGACCCTCGAGGGCCTGCTACGCTGCCCATTAGTGGCGGATTGGCCTCAGCTCGTGGGGTGGCGGGATGGTGGGTCGGTCATCGTGGTGGACGGAGCCGGCCATTGGCTTGCGCTGTCCGTCGATAGCGGCACCACGGCTCGCCTCTTCGACGAGGCGAGCCCCGGGGTGGCCAAGTTGAGTCCGGACGGCAAATGGGTGGCGGCGGACATTTTCATGACGCCTAACGCTGCTCCGCGGACGGTCGCGTTTCCATTGGCTCGGCCGGATCATCGGATCGCGTTGGGCCCGAGTGGCGGCCTGATCATGTCGCGGGTGGCCTGGATCCCCCAACTTTCCCATCGGGCGGTCGAACAATTGGCCCTCGCCCCGACGACATCGGCCCGGCTCGGTGTGGCCCACCGGCTCCGGCTCGACGCCACGGACTCGATCGGCCGTCCCGTCGCGGTGGCCCCGGAGGTGGTCCGATGGTGGGTGGAGGACAGCAGCATCGCCACGATCAATCCAAGCACCGGCGAATTGATCCCCCTCGGGCTTGGTCGGGTCGTCGTCCACGCCAGCGCAGATGGCTGGCGGACGACATCCCAGCCGGTGACGATCGAGGCGAACATCGTCACCGCGATGCCGTCTGAGTACTGGGCGGATTCGACCTTGGCCGGCTGGCGCAGACTGGGGAACCCGGTGCCGTCCGTGTTCTATCTGGCGGACGGCGCCCGGGCACTCGCTATCAATGGTGACGGTAGCTTCGACAGCGGCCTCCTAGGGCTCGTAGCGATCGGGACGAGCCGCGGGATGGGCGCCGATTTTCTGGTCTCGACCCCAATCGATCGGACCAAGTGGCAGTCACTCCGTCTCCACCTGATCAGCCACCCCACCGTGGGAGCGAATGGGATGGCCACCGGCCAGTTGAGCTGCGGTTTTACGATTCCCACCGGCGAAGGTGACAGCAACAAGAACCGGATTGGGTTCACTGGTGGGGGTCTCCGGCCCGCCCCAGCCGAGTTGGTGTCAGGTCGCTGGTACCGGCTCCGGCTCCAAGTGTTTCCCGATGGGACCTGCGGCGTGGCGTTGAACGGCCGCGCCCTGTGGCGGGAGGACCGCGGGGCCAATCATGATTCGGTTCAGGTGCTGGCGCACGGACAGTCGGTTGGAACGAGGGTCGCCATTCGATCGATCGAGACGTGGCAGGGCGTGAAACCGGATGTCGACTGGGGCCGGCTTGAGGTTCCGCGAACGCCTGTCAGAATCCCTTGAACTCCGGATCGGTGAACACCGCGTTCATCAATCGGTGTCGCAACTGATACGAACCCGAGCGCGAGGGAGATGGCCGCGGCGCCGAGCGAGATTGGGACAGAGCGGATCAAACAGTGTGGTCGGGAATGTCCTCAGGCGCGCCACCCGTAACATTGGGGCGTTCCCGGAGGAGGCGTGCGGTTTCGGCTATCCGAATGGCGAGGGCATGGCGCCCGTTGGCCGGGCCGCGTTGAATGCCGGCGGCGGGCGGCGGGCCCTAGCGGCGGACTCAACCTGGCGGTTGGGGGCGTGGCACCGGATCCGAATCCAGCTCTTCCCGGATGGCGAATGCGGGATTGCGATCGACGGCGTTCCGGTCTGGCGGTCGCCGGGGCGGATTCCGGTGGATCAGCCGTATCGGATCGTGATCGCGGGGAATAGCGCGGACACGAAGGTCCTAGTAGGCCCGCTCCAGGTGTGGCGGGGGGTGCGGAAGGACATCGACTGGGCGCTGGTGGACCCGGGTCGGGCGGGTAGCCGCACCAAGTAGCCCCCGACCAGCGGGCTAGGCGACCCGCCCCCGCCGCGGCTTAGGACGATCAGGTCGGCCCGACACGGCAAGCAGCGCCTCCGGTTGGTGGGCCGCCACTTTGAGGAGCACCCGGGCAGGGCCTTCCGGCTGGCGGCGCCCCTGCTCCCAGTTTCGCAGAGTTCCGATATTGACTCCGAGGAATTCGGCGAACTTGGCCTGCGATAGGCCAAGCCGTCGTCGAAGCGCCGCGGCGTCGACATCGCCGCTCGGAAGGAAGACTCGCCCCGGGGCCATGTCGCCCCGGAGAATCGCCCCGCCCTGTTTCACGCTTTCCATCAGTTCGTCTTAGATAAGGCAATGACGTACTTCGACCAGCGATTACGTGGCGAGCCGCACCGTGACCCGAATGTTGGTGGCGTCGATCCGGAACTCCGGAGGCGGGTTGCGGTTCCTCT
>JAYVJS010000260.1:0-2226 GCA_043769075.1 Gemmatimonadota bacterium
CACCGAGACCCCGGGTGAGCTTCTTGCCGATCTGGACTTTGATGTCGGCGGAGTTGCTCACCAGGGCTTGGGCATCGGTGTTGACCGACACGAACTCGACCCCCACGAGATGCTCCTGGATCATCCGATTGACGGCGTTGCCGCCGCCACCGCCCACTCCGATCACTTTCATCCGGGCGTTCTGGGCCGGGGGCTCTTCAATCCGGAAGGTCATGGCGTCATCCTCTCGAGCTTAAAAGAAATCCTGTAACCAGCGTTTGACGGGTCCGATCATTTTTTCAACAGCCGGCGAGCGGCGCGCGGCCACGCCGAACCCACCGCTCTGTAACACTTGTTTTGCGCCGTACAGCAGCAGGCCGGCCGGCACGGTCATTCGGGGATCGGCGATTCGGTCGACCAATCCGCCGAAGCTGCTTGCCGGCTCGGCGACCCGAACCGGTAGCGCAAAGACCTCGCGGGCGAGTTCGACGATCCCTGGCGCTTGAGCGCCACCGCCGGACAGGACAATGCCGGCGGGGAGCCGCTGCCGGAATCCGGTCCGACTCAGCTCATCGAGGGCCAACTCCAGGATCTCCTGAAGTCTCATATGCATAATGTGGGCAAGCACCCGGCGGTGGGCTGCCCGAGGCGCTTGCCCCGGGCCGGCCGGCAACTCGATAGTGTCGGTATCAGGAACCAATGGTTCATAGGCGGCACCGAAGCGATCTTTGAGTTTTTCGGCGTCGAGCTGGCTGACCTGAAGCCCGTGGACGATATCGTTGGTCACGTGATTTCCCGCGAACATCAACGAGGCGGTGTAACAGATCTTCCCGTTCTGGAACACTGCCACATTGGTGGAGCCTCCGCCGAGTTCGACCAGCGCCACGCCGAGTTCCCGCTCGTCCGGCGACAGGGCGGCCAGCGATGCGGCCAATGGCTCCAGCACGAACTCACCGACTCGGTAGCCGGCCTTCTCGATACACTTCTGAAGGTTGGCGACCGCACTCGACAACACGGTGACCAAATAGACTTGCGCTTCGAGCCGCGAGCCGGTCATTCCGATCGGATCAGAGATCCCGCCTTGCTGGTCGATCAGGTAGTCCTGGGGTATGGCGTGGAGCAGCTCATGGTCTCGGCTGAAGGACACGTTGGCGGCCACTTCGTTGACCCGAGCCACATCGGAGGTTCGGATCTCATTCCCGGTCACTGAGACGACGCCGTGGGACAACCGCCCCGCCACATGTTCGCCCGCAATGCCGACGTAGACCGTGCCGACTTCAACCCCAGCCATCAACTGGGCGTCTTTCAAGGCTCGGACGATGGCCCGGGTCGTCTCTTCGATGTCTCGCACGACGCCGCGCTTCAGTCCGGACGACCGTTCGGTACCGACCCCGAGAACCCGGACGCCGGGGGCCCGCGGATCGCCGGTCACCTCACCGATCGTCGCGATCACTCGGGACGAGCCCAAATCGAGCGCGGCCACGAGCCGCTGGGTGGTTCCGGTCATACCCGCCTCCCCCGAACGACAACCAAACCTTCGAATCGTGCGTCCAATTCAGCCACCGACATCTGGCGCCGCGCGACCTCCACTCCGACCGCCGCCGCGGCCTGAATGTCTTTGACCGAGGCACCGACCCGAAACAGGATCCGGTGCTGCCTGGTTTCCACCACGATGACGTTGCGGTTCCGGGTTGCCGAGTGAACCAGGGCAAACAATTGAGGATCCGCATCTTTCAGCCGGTCGAGCAATCCGGCCACCGACGGATCAGCCTCGGCAATCGGCAGGTCAGTCGGGGTCCGCGTCGGGTCGAAGGGTAATGACCGTCCACGCCGATCCACTAGGGTCAACTTCCCGTCGACCGGAGCCAGCGCGACGGGCTCGAACTCCTCCACTCGCACTTCGAGCGTCCCGGGGATCCGGCTCCGGACCGATGCGAAACGGACTCCCCGGATTGCCAGGGCCCGGGCGGCCAGCGGTCGGACGTCATCGAACACGTTGGCGCTCGGGCCAAGGCCGAGACCGCGGGTGACGTCAGCAGCGCTCAAGTAATGGGCTCCCAGGACTTCGACCCGGCGAACTCGAAACACGTCCATTCGTTGGAGTATCCTGGGCGCCAAGATCCAGACTCCGGCCAGGGCCAGGAGTGCGGCCGCCCCCCAGAGGCCCCGTCTCATTGGGCCGCCAACACTGGCAACAGTTCCCGCCCGATCCGGGTGATGTCGCCCGCGCCGAGGGTCAAGAGCACA
>JAYVJS010000261.1:0-17288 GCA_043769075.1 Gemmatimonadota bacterium
GCATCTCGAACAGCGTCTCATCGACGAACGGGCCCGCGTCATGAAGGAGCTCGGTTACTACGACGATGCCTTCAACTCGACGCTCCAAGGCGCCGGCGATCAGTCGGCCTATTCGTTCCATATGGCGGACCAAGGCACCGACACCATGGAGCGCGAAAAACAGTTCCTCTTCGCGTCGCAAGAGGGCCGCTATCTCTGGCACGTCAATCAGGCGCTCCAGCGTCTCTACGCCGCGCCCGACACCTTCGGCCGGTGCCACACCTGCTCGAAGGACATCAGTTTTGAGCGGCTCGACGCGTTACCGCACGCCCGGCTCTGCATTACCTGCAAGGAGAAGGAAGAGGATGAGAAGCGGCGCTAATCCGCATCGCGTCTTCTGGCCGTTGGCGATCGGATGGTTGATCGCCGATTACCTGACCAAGCGGTGGGCGGAGGCGGCCCTGACCCCGTATGCTCCGGTCGATGTCGGCGGCGAGTGGTTCCGCTGGCGACTCGCCTACAACCCAGGTGCGGCCTTCAGTCTCAGCTTCGGGCCGTACTCACGATGGATATTCATGACGTTCGCACTGGCTGCGGTCGTCGGTATCGCGTGGAAGGCCCGAGATCCTGCCTGGAGCGAATGGCTCCGCCAGGTCGCGGCGGCCCTGGTGGTCGGCGGCGCAGCCGGGAACTTGTGGGACCGGATTCGGGGATCGGCCGGGGTCGTGGACTTCATCGATGTCGGTATCGGGATGACCCGGTGGCCGACGTTCAACGTCGCCGACATGGGCGTCAGTTGCGGTGCCGTCGCGCTGGCGATTTCCTTCTGGCTTGAAGATGCCCGGATTGCCAAGGCCGCTGCCGCCAACCGGCCCCCCTCATGAAAGCTCTGTCCTGACACCAATCCTTTTCTCGATCGCGGCACCCGCGACTGAACGGATCGATCGTTTCCTCGCCGATCAACTCAGCCTCTCTCGAACTCAGGCAGCCCGCCTCGTCGCGGGCGGTGCCGTCAAAGTGAACGGCCTCGTGGCCCGCGCCTCGCGGGTGTTGGTCCGGCGAGAAGAAGTCGAAGTCACCCCGCTTGACCAGGAACCGGTCCGGGTCATTGCCCCTCATCCGATCGACTTGGTTGTGGTCTTCGAGGACGAACACCTCGCGGTCATCGACAAGCCGGCAGGGCTCGTGGTCCATCCCGCGCCCGGGCACTGGGGCGATACGTTGGTGAACGCGCTGGTCGCCAGAGGCACCACGTTGTCAGACGGGGCGGCCGGCCGCCCGGGCATCGTGCATCGGCTCGATCGTGACACGTCCGGCTTGATGGTGATCGCGAAGAATGACCTCGCCCACCGCCGGCTCAGCGCCGCGATCTCGGCCCGCCAGGTCAAACGCGCATATGCGGTCCTGTCGTGGGGGCACCTCGACCGGCCGTTGGTTGAGGTTTCTGGGGCGGTCGGCCGACATTCAACCGATCGGAAGCGAATGGTGGTGAGGCCCGATGGTCGCCCCTCCAGGACCGATTTTCACCGGATTGCGAGGTTCGAGGTGGCCGAGCTGCTTCGGGCCGAGCTCCACTCCGGGCGGACCCACCAGATTCGGGTCCACCTTGAGCACATTGGACACCCCGTGGTCGGTGACCGGGTCTATGGGGGGGGCGGCGCCCGCCGGATGGCGGGAGCCAACCGATCTCTCGCGGAACGCCTCGATGGCCTAGTTGGGCGCCAGGCCCTCCACGCCGCTCGACTGTCCTTCAAGCACCCGATTACCGGGGCGGCCATGGCGTTCGCCGCCCGGTGGCCGGCGGACTTGACCGCAGCCCTGCAACTCGTTGCAGGACAAGTTGATCCGACCGATTGGCTGGCCTATCTTGGATTCGACGGCGAGCCCACTGTCTAACCCGATGCCGGGTCGGGTGGTGGTCTGCCGGATCGGCGCCCGGCAGTTTGGCTTGGCGGTTGGCGCCGTGCGCGAAGTTTGCACAGGATTCAGTCTGGCGCGAGTGCCAGGAGTTGCAGCGCCGGTTGAGGGTATCGCAAACATCCGGGGAACCTTGGTGACCGTCGTGAGCGGGGCCGAGTTGTTTGACCTTCCGAGCGACGGCCCGGATCGATCGGAATGGTTGGTCGTCCTCGGCCTGCGGGGGGGCCGGATCGGAATTGGGGTGGATGAGGTGCTGGACCTCGATACCGGAATGACCGGGATCGACCACGTCGACATTGAAGCCGTCCTGGGGTCGGTGTTCGACCGGCTCGGGTAGGCGCACGACTCACGTTGCTGGAGGGGCCTGTGGCGCAAACCGTTCTCGTATGCGATGACGCGATGTTCATGAGGACTATGATTGGCGACATCCTCACTCAAGCCGGATTCGAGGTCGTCGGCGAAGCCGAAACGGGGGACCAAGCCGTTGCGAAGTATCGGCAGCTGAAACCCGACTTGGTCACCATGGACATCGTGATGCCCTCGATGGGCGGCATCGAAGCCGTGCGGGCCATTTGCAAAGAGAGCCCCGAGGCGAAGATCCTGATGTGCAGCGCCATGGGGCAGCAGGCCTTGGTCGTCGAAGCCATCCAGGCCGGCGCGAAAGACTTCGTGGTTAAACCGTTTCAGCCGTCCCGAGTCCTGGAGGCCGTGCAGCGTTTGCTCGGATGACACCACCGTGGACCTGAGTCGCTATACCGCGCTCTTCCTGGCCGATGGGCGTGACCACCTCAAACGGGCCACGGCTCATCTGTTGGAATGGGAGGAACATCCCGATCGCACCACCCCGATCGACGGGCTGTTCCGTTCCTTCCATTCCTTGAAAAGCTCGGCCGCCACGATGGGCTACGTTGACATCGCGGCGTTAACCCACCAAGCCGAATCGCTCTTGGAGGCGGTCCGGCGGCGGGAGCTGACCGGCTCCAAGGCGGTGGTAGGTTTGCTTTTTGAGGCGGTCGACGCGTTGGATCGAGGCCTCGAACCGGCAACCCGTGGGGAGCCCGGGCCCGACACGCAGGCGTTGACGGATGCCCTCCAGCGCCTGGTCTCGACGGTGGCGCCGTCGGCTCCCGAGTCGATGGTCGCAACCAAGCCGGCCCCCGCGGAGCGGAAACCGACCCCGGAGAAAACGGGGATGCGGGCCGTTCGGGTCGATCCCGCCCGTCTCGATGAGTTGCTCCAGCTGGCCGGGGAGCTGGTCGTCGCCAGGAACCGGCTCAACACGGTGGTCGCCCGGCGATCGGAACCCGAGCTCGAATCGGCCGCGGGCCACCTCGATTCGTTGATTCGGGCGCTCCACGGCGGCGTGCTCCGGGCCCGGCTCGCCCCGATCACCGAGCTGTTCGGTCGATTTCCACGAATCGTCCGCGACCTGGGAGCGACGTTAGGCAAGATCGCCCGGATCGAACTGCGCGGCGAAGGCATCGAGCTCGATCGGACCGTGCTTGAGGAATTGGTCGATCCGTTGATTCATCTCCTGCGGAACGCGGTGGATCACGGACTGGAACCCGCCGAGGAGCGGGTCAGACTTGGCAAGCCGGCCGACGGCCGGTTGATTCTCTCGGGCGAGCGCCGCCGAGACTGGATTGCGATCCGACTGGCGGACGACGGCCGTGGAGTCGACCGCGAGGGCGTCAGGCGTCGGGGCATTGAGCTCGGGTTGATGGAACCAGGTGGGGCCGAAATGTCCGACGAGGACCTGCTCGCCATGCTCGCTCGGCCTGCCTTCACCGTCAGGCGAGAGATCACGGCCCTGTCCGGCCGCGGAGTCGGAATGGACGCGGTCGTGAGCAAGGTCCGGTCACTGGGCGGGCAAGTCACGCTTCAGACGATCCGGGGGCAGGGAACCACCTTCGAGTTGACCGTTCCGCTGACGACCGCGATTCAACGCGTTCTGCTGGTTGGAGCCGGCGGCGGGCGGTATGCGATCCCGTCTCGGCTGGTTCGGGAGGCTACCGTTGCCGGCCGCCGCTCCGACGCCGTTCTCGAACCCGACGGACGTTTTACTTTCAAGGGCCGGCCGGTTCCGCTGGTTGACTTGACGACCGCGACGACCCGCGCCCGGCAAGCCCCGGGGCGGCGCCGGCCGGTGTTGTTTCTGGAATGGGGCGCCAGCGATGGTGCCTTGGTAGTGGATTCGTTGTTGGGACAACACGACGTGCTCCTCGAACCCTTCGAAGCGCCGCGGACCCTGCCTCCATGGGTCAGTGGAGCTACGATTCTCGCCGACGGCGCACCGGCATTTGTGCTTGACCCAACCGCCCTTTTCTGATCGTGGAGGCCATTCGGCATGATTGACGCACAGAAACTGTCCCCGGCGGAACGGGACGCCCTTCGGGAGGTCGCCAACATCGGGGCGGGCCACGCGGCAACGGCGTTGTCGCAGATGACCGGCCGGAAGATCATGATCGACGTGCCCGAGGTCGAGGTTAAACGCCTCGAGGATGCCGCGGAATTGATCGGGCCGGCCGACACCATCGTCGCCGCCGTGCTGATGCACATGATGGGCGACCTGACGGGTCGCACCCTGCTGGTGTTTCCCGAGGCGTCCGCTCGGGCGCTTTGCGATATCCTCCTCCGCAAGCCGGAACTCCCCACCGGGTTTTCCGAAATGCAGCGTTCAACGATCATGGAAACCGGCAATATCCTTTGCAGTGCCTATCTCAATGCCTTGTCGGACTTCATGGGCATGATGTTGGTGCCCTCGGTGCCGGCCCTGGTGGTCGACCTGGCCGGTGCTGTTCTGACGACGGCGTATCTCAACTTCGGCCATGCCCGGGATTTCGTGATCTGCGTCGAGACGGCCTTCCGGATTGAGGGCTCGCCCGAGGTCGTCCAGGGCCAGTTCATCTTGATGCCCGATCTGGTGTCGCTAACCGCTATCTTCGACGCTATCAACCTTCCGAAGTAGCCGATGACTGGTTCCGTGCCCGTGGAGCGTGAACTCGGCGTGTTGCGTTCGCTGGCCCGGCGAATCGACCCGTCCGACCCGGGTGCGCACAACAACCTCGGGGTGCTCTACTACGAACGCGGGATGATCCCCGAGGCCACCGCCGCTCTGACCCGGGCCCTCGATCTGGACCCGAACATGAGGGTGGCCCAGGATAACTTGGCCACCATTCAGCTGGAAACAGGATACTCCGACCGGCGGATCGGCGAGCTCCGCGAACAACTCGCGCGTCGTCCCGCCGACCGGCAGCCACGGCTCGAACTCGGCCGGATCTACCTCTCCCTCGGCCAGCACGATCGGGCCGTTGAGCAATTCGAAGAGTTGCTCCGAAGCCAGCCGAACGACGGAACCGCGCTCGTCCAGCTCGGCTTGGTCGAGCAAGCGCGGGCTCGCCACGACGTGGCAACCGAATGGTTTCGGCGGGCGGCCGAAGTCGACCCGAAGAGTTCGGTCGCACGGCTGTACCTCGGACAGACCCTCTACAATCGCGGGTTGGTCGACGCCGCCTTGTCGACCTTGATCGAGGCGGCCCAGATCAACCCCGATCACGCCGACGTCCAGTACCTGTTGGGATTCGTTTACGGCGATCTGGGGTACCATGACGCCGCCCGGGTAGCGGCCCGGAAGGCCCTGACGCTCAACCCCGCCCTCGGCAACGCTCAAACGAACCTGCGGATCACGCCCAAGAAACCGGTGGACCCGATCCGGGCGACCGACCTCGGACCGAGTGCTGCCCCAACGCCGACCCACGAGGCCCATCTCAACTTAGCCGTGGCTTTCCGGCGGCGTGGCTACTTCGTTGAAGCCCTTCGGGAGTATCGACTCGCCCTCGAAACCGGCGAAGACGATCGACCCGCCCTCGAAGGGATGGCGGAGATTTATCTGCTTCGGCGGGAGACCCAGCCGGCCCTCGATTCGTACGAACGACTGATCGCGGCGGCGCCGACCGAGGCCAAGTTATGGAACGAGCGGGGCGTTGTCCTCCACCAAGCCGGGCGGCGGGCGGAGGCGATCGCCGCCTACACGGCCGCTGTTGGCTTCGACTCGAACTACGCCCTGGCGTGGAACAATCTCGCGGTCCTTGAGGCGTCGGGGTCTACCCCGAATGCGGCCACCCCGGCTTTTGACGCCGCGCTCGCCAGCCGGCCGGATTTTGTGGCTGCCCGGCTCAACCTGGCCTTGTTTCATTTCCAACGGCAACGAATGCAAGGCGCGCTCGACGGATACCGAGCGGTCCTCGCCATTGATCCGGACAATCCGATTGCCTGGAACGGAGTCGGCCTGGTGTTGATGGAGCACAAACGATACGGGGACGCCAAGAACGCCTTTGGCCGGGCGGTCGAAGCGGATCCCGAAGGGGCCTCGGCCCACTATAACCTCGGGTTTGCGCTCAGCCAGTTGGGCGCCTTCGACGAGGCCCTCCGCGAGACCCGGCGGGCCCTCGAGCTCGACCCGTTCTATTTGCCGCAGAAGTTCGCACTCACCATCGAATTGCAGTTTAAAGAATCGCTGGTCCCGATCGCTCCGTCGCTCATGGCCGACGTGGCCTCGGCGTCGGTCAGTGACGAATTCGCGTTTGATCCGAACTCGCTCGATGATCTCTTTGCGGGCCTCGCGCCCTCCGAGCCGGCCGCGCCCCTGGTGGCGGATTCATTCGCGGTCGCCCGTGACCTGATGGCCAAGGGGCTGCTCGAACAGGCCACGGCCGAAGTCCATCGGACGATGCGCCGGGGCGGCGCCGTCGGCTCCGGTATCGCCCTCCTCGGCGAGATCTTTAGCCGCCGGGGCCTCTTCGGCGAGGCGCTCGAGCGGTTCCGCCAGGCCAAGCTCGAGGGTGCTGACGATCCCTCGGTCGCGATCGGAGAGGCCGGTGCCCTCCTCGCCCTCGGGCGGGCGGAGGAGGCCCGCGCGGCCGCGGACCTCATCGTCGCCGGCCGGCCTAACGATCCGGCGCCTCTGGAAATCCGAGCCCGGGCCCGGTTGGCCCAGGGTGATCTGCACGGCGCCCAAGACGATGTCTTGGGGGCGATCGCCCTGGCCCCGGGCCGGGCCGATCTCCTGGTCCTCCGCGGGGTCGTCGGCCGCCAGTTGGGCGATACCGATGAGGCCCTTGAGGCCCTTGAGGCAGCCGTGGCGATCGATCCGGGCTATGTCCAGGCCTGGTACGAGGTCGGGTTGGTCCGCGAGGAACGTCGGGAGCCGGTCGAAGCGAAGGCCGCCTACGAGCGAGCCCTCGCCATCCTCCCGACGTATCTCGAGGCGGGCTTGGCGTTAGGCGAGTTGTTACGGCGCCTGGGTCGCCCGATTGAAACCACCCGGCTCTTGGTCGAACTCCTACTGGTCGAACCGTACGCCACCGAGGCCCTGGTCCTGCTGGGTCGCTCGCTCGCTGACGAACGCCGCCATCGCGACGCCGTCGTCGCCCTGACCCGGGTGCTCAAGTTTGTTCCCGACCACGGGATGGCCCGATTCCACCGGGGCCAGTCGCTCAATGCCGTGGGCCGGTTTGATGAGGCGATGGCCGACTGGGACCTGGTGGTCCAACAAGCCCCGACCGGTCCCCTCGCGGCCGCGGCACGCGCTGAAGCCCGTTCCACCCGCGATCTCGTCCATATCCTCCAACCGGTGGAGGTCTAGTGGCGATTCAAGGGCCGCTTCGCGAGTTGGGGGTCCACGACGTCTTTCAATTGCTCGACCTGGGGAAAAAAACCGGGGTCCTCCAAGTGGTGTCCGACGTCCGGCAGAACCAAGGTACCATCTGGTTCCATGCCGCGGCCGTGGTCGCCGCCACGATCAAGGCCAACCCCCACTCCCTCGGACAGCATTTGATCAAGGCCGGCCGGATCGCGCCCGACGAATTGGCGCGTGCGCAGGCCATCCAGGCTGCCGGGGACCCCCGCCGGATCGGGGAGATCCTCGTGGCCCTCGGCGCACTGGGCGCCAAGGAGTTGGGGATTCAGGTCCGGGCCCAGATCGAGGACGTGGTGTTCACCATTCTCGGGTGGTCGGAGGGATACTTCGTGTTCGAGGAGGCTCCGGTCGATGAGATGCCCAAGGAAGCCGATGTCCGGTTGTCGGTTGAAGGGCTCCTTCTCGAAGCGGCCCGCCGGATCGACGAGTGGTCGCGGATTCGGGCCGGCGTGCCGCACCTTGGCGTCATCCCTCGGCTGGCGCCCGCGACCGATCCTGAAGCCGGGAGCCTGACCCTCACTCCAGCCGAGTGGAAGATTCTCGCCGCCTCGGACGGGGTCCGGGACGTCCAGGCCATCGCCACAACGCTCGGCCTCCCGGAATTCGACGTGGCCCGGTCGGTGTTCGGCCTCAACTCGGCCGGCGTCATCTTGCTCCGGGACCCCGCCAGGGAATCGGCGGCGGCCGCCCCGGTTGACGATGCCCGGAGCCTGATGGCCGGAGCCGAACGCTTCCTGATGAATCGCAACTATGACGCCGCCAAGGCCACGGTCCAAACCGCGCTCGGCCGGTTTCCCGAGTCGGCCGAATGCCACCTGCTCCTGGGCCGGATTCTGTTGGCCGAACATCGGTTTGCGGCAGCGGAGGGCCCCCTTCGCGAGGCGGTCCGGCTCGATCCCGCTGCTCCCCGCGGACTTCGGCTCCTCTCGTGGGCCTTGCTCGGGTCGGGCCGGCTGGAAGAGGCCGTCCACGGGTTTGAAGCGTGGCTGGCCTTGCCCTCGTTAGGTTCCGACGAAGAGAGGAAAGTCACTACCGTTGGCGCCGTCATACCGGCAGCCAGGCAGTTGGCGATATTGCTTCGGGGCCACCATGACTGACGACATTGCGACGCTCACGCTGCAACTGGCCCAGGACCCGGCCAGTCTGGCCTTTGTCCCCCTGGCCGAAGCGCTCCGTCGGCGGGGACAGCTGGACGCGGCCTTGACGGTGGTCACTCGAGGCTCGGCGCGATATCCTGAAATGGCCGACGCCCACGACCTGGTGGCCCGGATCCACGCGGACCGGGGCGACGGCGATGCTGCCTTTGACGCCTGGACCACCGTGGTCCGCCTGGTTCCCGACCATCTGGGAGCCCACAAGGGGCTGGCGTTTCTGGCCTATCGCTCGGGCGACCTGGGACGAAGTGTGAAACACTTGACGACCGCTCTCGAGCTGGCCCCCGACGATACGACCCTGGCCTCGGCGATTGAACGGATCCGGACCGTGATGGCCGGGCGTGCGGTCTCGGCGAGCGGCACGGTGACCCCGCCACCGGAGGTCCAGCAGCGATCGGCCACTGAGGCGACGCCCACCTTGTTGTTCGATCAACGGGGCCGGGTCCTCCGTGGTAGCCTCGAACGGATGGACGGGGTCGACGCCAGCGACGCCGTGGCGGCCGCCCTAGCCGGAGTCTCCCGCGAGGCCGAGCGGGCCGCTCGGCTCCTCAACCTCGGTGACTGGAAGGCGCTGGCGATTGAAAGCGGGGCGGTCAACTTCGAGCTTCGCAGCCCCTCGAGCGAGACGTTGTTGTTGGTGATGCGGGGGAGGGAAGTGCCCGCCGGACGGCTCTCCCGGATCGCCGACAAGGCGGTCGAACAGGCTCGTCATTGGCTCGAGGAGGACGCGTGACCAGCCGGGAGCAGGAAGTCCTCGACGGCGTCTCCCGCATTGCCGGGGTCCGGAGCGCGCTCCTCGTGTCCTCGGATGACGGCCTGGTCGTGGCGGAATCAACCTTCGATGATCAGGCCACGGAGGCCGCAGCGGCGTTTGCCGCTCGACTGGTCCAGCGTCTCGGAGTCTTGACCCGAACTCTTCACACCCCGCCGATGAGTGTCCTCCTGATGCAGGCCACGGGCGGCCAGCTGTTCATCGTGACCGGAGCGGAGGGACTACTACTCGTCGCCGTGACGACCAACGACGTCAACATCGGCGAGGTCCGCCTGGCCCTGCTCGACGCGGCCGGCCGGCTCAACTAATGCGAACGATTGAGGCATGGGTTGAGGCGCCGCTCAAGGCCTTCGTGGCCGAATCGCAGGCCCGGGTGGCGCTCCTCATGACGTCATCCGGACAGGTCGTCGCCCAGCACGGCGTCACCCGGTCCCTCGATGTCATGACGGCGGCCGCGCTGGGCGCCGGCATCATTGCCTCGACTCGCGAACTGGCCAAGGAAACCCGGGCCGGATCGTTTGGAGCCGTGGTCCACCAGGGCCCCCGCCTCGGGGTCTATCTCATGCCGTTCGATATGCCTACGGCCCAATGGATTGGGCTTGTTGTCTTCGGGTCCGACACGTCCCTCGGCATGGTCCAGCTATTTTTTAGCCAGATGATCGACGACCTAATAAAGAGTGCGCCTCGGGAAGCGTCGACCCGCGAAATCCTTCCTGAGACGATCGAAGACGATCTCAATGCCAGCCTTCGCGCCCTGTTCGGACGGTAATCATGCCGCTCGTAAACTTCACCGCCCGAGAAATCACCTGTAAACTGGTCTACTATGGGGCGGGCCGTTGCGGCAAGACGACCAATTTGCAGTACATCCACGGGCGGGTCCCCGAGGGTCGCCGAGGCCGAATGGTCTCGCTGGCCACCCAATCCGACCGGACCCTATTCTTCGACTTCCTTCCGATCGAACTGGGAGTCATCTCAGGCTTCACGACTCGGTTTCAGCTCTATACCGTCCCAGGGCAGGTGTACTACAACGCGACCCGCCGCCTCGTCCTCCAGGGAGCGGATGGGGTGGTCTTCGTGGTCGACAGTCAGGCCCGTCGCTTCGACGAGAACATCGAGAGTTTTCAGAATCTTCAAGAAAACCTTCTCGAGCAAGGGGTTGATGTTCGTCATCTCCCGGTTGTCCTGCAATACAACAAGCAGGATCTGCCTCCCGATCTCATCCTCTCGCCCCCCGAACTGGACGACGCCTTTAATTTTCGCTCGGTCCCGAGCCTCCCGGCCGACGCGCTCCATGGCACCGGTGTGTTCGAGACGCTCAAGGCGCTCTCGACTGTAGTCCTCCAGCGTTTAGCGACCCGGGCACCGACATTGTGACCGATCCGTTTGCTTCGTTCGTCGCCGATCCGGCGACCCAGGAAGCCCTCTCGGCGGTGCGGGCGCTGGCCGACGGACCGAGAATCGGATATCTGCTGATCTTGGTCGGACCGCGCGGGGCCGGCAAGACCCACCTGCTGCGAAGCGTTCGGGATCGCTTGGCGATGGCCGTGCCCCCGCGAACGGTCGAGGTCGTCGCGCTTGGGCGGTTGGCCGATCTGGTGCACAGTCGAGGGCTGACCGACGCGGGCGCGGCGCTTCGGGATCGGCTGCTCCGCGCCGACGTCGTCCTGTTCGACGACCTCGACGCCGCCGAGCGACAGGTCCCCGGCCAGGCGTTTCTTCACGATGTCGTCGAAAGCCGGATCGGCGCCGGGCTTGCCACGGTGGCCACCACCGGCAAGTTGCTCTCGGCGATGCCCAACCTCGACGCCCGATTGGCGCGGCGGCTCCGGGAGGGGACGGTCGTTGAAATCGGCCGCCCCGGCGCCGCAACGATCGCGACGATTCTCTCCAGGAAGATTGCCGACACCGGCATCGCGGTGCACCCCGCGTTGGCGACCACACTGGCGGGCGTCGACTTGCGGTCGGTCAAGGAGTATCTCGGCGCCCTTCAGCGGATCCTCGCGGTCCAGCAAGCCACCCCGACTCCGATCGATCCCGATGACGCCTTGGCCCTCCTCGGGCTCGAGCCGGAACCGGGCCCAGGACCGGCTGAGGCTCGTCCGGCCCCGCCGGCGATGGCACCGCCGGCCGCGGAGTTCGATGCGTTTCTGACCGAGGTGGTTGCCAACGTGTCGCAGCAATTCGACCGATGGCGGGGGCGGATTCGAGAATCGATCGCCCACTGGCAGGGACAAGGCATCCGCACTCGTCGGCTCGAGCAGGCGTTGCTTTCCGACGTCGGGGGCGATCCCGAACCCTTGGTCGCCGCCTTCGGGCACGACGCCGGTGAACTGCAGCGATTGGTGGCGGAGGCCAGAATCATCGCTCCGGATTTGGCCGGGGCCGAGGTGCTTCGTGATCCCGATCAACTGGCCGGGGCCCGTCAGCTCGTCTTGGAGGCCCGCGCCCGGAGAGCACCGCTGTCGGCTCCGTTACCTGACCTGACGCTGGCACTCTTCGGCGTAGGGCCCTCCAATCGCGTGGCCCTCGAGGCCATCACTGCGGTCATCGCGGAACCCGGTGCCCGGGGCAATCCGCTGGTCATCGTGGGCCCAAGCGGCGTCGGAAAGACCCACCTGCTCCATGGGTTAGGCAACGCCTTGGTGGCCCGCGGGGTCGGCCCGGTCGCCTGTCTTTCGGCCCATAGCCTCCTTGGGGAGCTGGCCAACCTCAAAACCGCCGAGGAGGTGGCCCAATGGCGAGCCCGATACCAGTGGGTCGCCGCCCTGCTGGTCGATGATAT
Organism: Gemmatimonadota bacterium; assembly: GCA_043769075.1. Taxonomy (GTDB): domain Bacteria; phylum Gemmatimonadota; class Gemmatimonadetes; order Gemmatimonadales; family GWC2-71-9; genus SHZU01. Next base: position 12,306 of record JAYVJS010000261.1, read on the forward strand.
CCACCTCATCGCCCACGAGCCCCGCTGCCAGACCGAACTGCTCAACGTGTATGAGGCACTGTTCGACGGCACCAGGCCGCTCGCGTTTACGAGCGCGCGACCGCTCAGCGAGTTGAGTGGATTCGACCCCCGGCTCCTGACCCGGCTCGAGGGCGGCTCCGTCGTAGACGTCGGCCCACCCGATCGGGAGGTCCGACTGGCTGTCGTCAAAGCCATGTTGGCCGACACCGTGGCGGCCGGCGACATTGGGCTCCTCGACTACCTCGCCGGGCGCCCGGCCGATTCCGTTCGGTCGGTTCACGGAGTCGTCCAGCGGGTCCTGGCCGAGGCCCAAGCAGAACGGGCTCCCCCGTCGACGGCGCTGGCTCGGGAAATCCTCGAGGTGGTCGAGTCCAAATCCTCCCGCCGCGAGCGAGGGCCGGCGGGACCCAGCAGTGGAATCCAATCCCCCGGCATGGGAATCGTCCGGAGCTCGGAAAAAATGATTCTGAGCTGGCCGGCCCCCGACGATCGTCTCCTCGTGGAATTTCACTAATGGCGATCAAGGGCAGTCTCAAAGAAGCCAGCCTGCCCGATGTCGTGCAGCTGCTTTTCTTCGGGCGCCGCACCGGATGCCTGGCGTTGTCAGACCGCCAACGCTTCGGCTCGATCTATTTCGAAGACGGCTCGATCATTTACGCGACCATTGTGAATCGCCGAGACCGGATCGGCGATCTCCTGCTCCGGCCGGGCAAGATCACCCGGGAACAACTCGACCAGGCCCTCGCGATGCAGGCCGTGGCCCGAGGCCGGCGGCTCGGCGAAATCCTCGTCAGCATCGGCGCGATTACCCCCGAAGAACTGAAGCGGGTCGTCCGGTTCCAGATTGAAGAGGCGGTCTATACCCTCTTCGCGTGGACTCAAGGCAGCTTTACGTTCGACGCCGGTGTCAAGCCGGAATGGGAGGGCGAGCTCGACCGGATCACGCCGGAGAATCTCTTGCTCGAAGGCGCCCGCCGGATTGACGAGTGGACCCTGATCGAGAAGAAGATTCCTAGCTTCGACTTGGTGTTTGCGCTCGATCGCGCCGCCTTGGCCAACGATTCGCTCGCGTTCACCGAGGCCCAGCGCCGAGTCCTGCCGTTGATCGATGGGGCCCGGGACACTCGCGAAGTCATCGATGCCTCAGGTCTAGTGGATTTCGAGGCCGCCCAAGCGATGTTCGGGTTGATTACCGCTGGACTGGCCCAGCGGGTTGGCACCTCCTCGAAGACGACACCGGCCCGCCTGCTCGAGGCCCAGATCGAGGAGCATCGCAACCTCGGTGTCGCCTTTCTCAGAACCGACATGCTCGACGAGGCAGCTCGAGAGTTCCGCCGGGTCGTCGAGCTCCGACCGTCGGAAGGGTCGGCGCCCTTTTTCCTGGGCGTGATCGCCGGCCGCCAGGGCCGGTGGCCGGATGCGGTGGATCTGTTCCGCCAGTCGCTCGACCGGGCCGGGCCCCGCGGGCAGGTCATTCACAATTTGGCGGTGGCGCTTGAGGAGGTCGGCCGCCTCGATCAAGCCGAAAGCATGTTCGCGGAGGCCGCCGGCCGGTTGCCGGAACACCCGCAAGTTTATCTGAGCTGGGGCTTGCTTGGGCTCCGGCGTCACGATCCGGCGGTGGCCTGGGCGCGAATCGAGCGGGCCCGAGACTTGTTCGGTCGGACGCCGCCGCCCCTGTGGTTCTTTGCCGCGACCCAGGCTCTGGCGGAGCACGAGCAATCCGACCGAGCCCTCCAGGTCGCCCGCGAAGGAGTCGCTACCTATCCGAATCACCCGGTGTTGCGGAACAACTTGGGCGTGCTGCTCGAAGCCACCGGGGACGTCTCGGGAGCCGAAGTGATCCTTCGCGAAACGGCCGAGGAGCCGGCCCTCCCCCAGCTCCACAAGAACATCGGCGACCTGATGTATCGCTCGGGCCGCTACGAGGAGGCGGCTCGGCAGTACGAGCGAGCTACTCAGATCGATCCGACGTTAGGCGACGACGTGTTCTTCAAGCTGGGCAACTTGGCGTTTCGTCGTCGCGAGGCAGCCGAGGCCCGACGCTATTGGGAGCAGGCTGTCCGTCTCAATCCGGGCCACCAGTTGGCCCGGGCCAATCTCGAGCTCCTCCCGGTGAGTCCGTGACGGCCGGCTCAACCGGGATCGACCGGATCCGCCGCCATCTCACTCTGATCGGCGCCGCGTCCCTCTGCCAATTCAAGGCCCCATACTTCGAACGTAGACTCCAGAGTCGATGCCGAGCCCGAGGGCTGCCGAATCTCGATGCCTACGCCGACCTTCTCGACCGCGACCCCGACGAGGCCACCCGCCTCCGCTCCGCCATCGCCCTCGGCGTCACCAGTTTTTTCCGGAATCCAACCGCCTGGCTGGCCCTCGCCAATCTGATCCCCGCCGAGTCCCAGGTGGGGAGCGCCGAGGGGCGAGACTATCGAACCTGGAGCGCGGCCTGCGCTACCGGTGAGGAGGCCTGGTCGCTGGCGTTGTTGTGCGCCAGTCTCGTCCACCAAGGCCGGCTCGGCCCTTGGCACGTCGATGCCACCGATCTTGATCCGCGGAACCTCACCGTGGCCCGGCAGGCCGAGTATCCGGAACGCTGCCGGGTCGATATCGATGCCGTGGTCCCTGGAATCGTGGCCGGAAGCCCCCTCGGACCATGTATCGTCCCCACGGAGCTGAAGGCATCGGTTCGATTCTCCGTGACCGATTTGACGATGCCCGCATCCCGGGGGCCCTATGACCTGGTTCTTTGCCGCAATGTCTTGATGTACTTTGACGCCGAGGCCCAGCGGCAGGTCATGAATGTTGTTCTCGACGGCCTCCGACCGCGCGGACTCCTAATGCTCGGCCAAGCCGAGCTCGCGGGGTTCGACTTGCTTCCGCGCCTTGAGCTCGTCGACCGGCGAGAACGGATCTATCGGAGGATGGCATGACAGGACCGCGGCTTGTGGTCAAGGTAAGCGAAATGATCGTGACTGAGGCACCGGCTACGTTGGTGGCCGTCGCCCTCGGCAGTTGCGTCGCCGTCGCCCTCCACGATCCGCAAACCCGGATCGGCGGCATGGCCCACGTCCTGATGCCGAATCAATCGATGGGACGGGCCAGTGGCGAGCCGGGCCGGTACGCTCCGACTGCCGTGGCGGCGATGGTCGAACGGATGATTGCGCGCGGGGCCCGGACCCCGTCCACCGTGGCCCGGCTGGTCGGCGGGGCGAGTATGTTCATGTCCCTCACCCCACCGGGGAACATTCAAATGGGCGATCGTAACGTGGTGGCCGCCCGAGAAGCGCTCCATCGCCATGGCATCCGGCTGGTTGGCGAAGCGGTCGGTGGTGACTACGGACGCACCGCTGAATTCGACCTCGAAACCGGCCGAATCGTCGTGACCAGCTACCTCCGTGAAAGCCAGATCCTCTGAGCGAATCGGCGGAGGCACTGCGACGGGAGGTGGCCCTCCTCGAAACCAGCCTCGAACTCGCGGGTGCTGTGGCCGATCGGGACGAACTGAAACGACGGATCATCGCCGTGTTCAAGGCGACCGACGCGGCCATCGCGGATCTCCAAGCAACCCGAGATCGGATCAAAGGCTTGGTGGACCGATACAAGCAACTCGGGGCCGAGGACGCCACCGGCCCCAAGCTGGTCGATCCGAGGCCTCAGGTGCGCGCCGACCACCTCGGCGCATCAACCTACATCGAAAAGGGCTGGTCATTCATCGCCCTCGGCGACCACGCGGCCGCGACCCAAGCCCTCACCCGCGCCCTCGAGCTGGCCCCAGGTGATCTTCATGCCCAGTCCCTTCTTGGATGGGCTCAGATGCTCGATCTCAAGTACGACGAAGCCCTGGGCACCTTCTCCCGCGTCTTGGCCGAGGAGCCGACCAATGCGCTGGCCCGGGTCAACGTCGGATACATCTGCCTCCGAAAACGAATCTTCGGCGAAGCGATCGAGCATTTGACCCGGGTCGTCCGGCTCGATGGCGACCGCAAGGCCACGCTCTACGCGAACTACTACTTGGGCCTCGTCTATCTCGAGCGCGAGATGTACCTCGACGCCGAAACGTTCCTGAGCAAAGCCCTCCTGCTCGGTCCCAACCTGATCGAAGCCTACTACGACCTCGGCCGCGCCCAATGGTTTGGCGGCGACCAGGTCCGGGCCAAGGCTACCTGGAGCAAGGGAGCCACGGCCAACCGGTTTGCTCCCTGGGCACTACGTTGTCGCGAACTTCTGGAATCGGTCGAGGCCGGCGGCGTGGTGCCGCGAGCCTCGGCCTCAGCCTCAGCGTAGTTCTCGCCGCCGCTCCGCGCGTTGCGGCGCAGTGGGTCGACAACCGTCTTCAAACGGTCGAGGTTGGCCAAATTCGGGCCGCGGCCGAGCCAAAGGACCTCGACCTGGCCGTGGCCTTAGCCGAGCAGGCGGATCGCCCCGCAGTTTGGTACCGGCTCGGCCGTCGCTCCCTTGGCCCTCTGGTGCTCGTGGTGGTGCGGGGCCAATCTCAGTTTGATGCGATGTCGCGGAACAAAGTGCCCACCTGGGGCGCCGGCTTCGCGCTTCCAGCCGCCCGGTTCGTCGTCATCCGAGCTGATGGAGAGGACCCATTCCAGGTCCTTCGACACGAGTTGGCCCATGTGGCGCTCCATCAGTCGATCCGGGGCAGGGTCCCGCTCTGGTTCGATGAGGGTTATGCGGTGATCGCCGCCGGCGAGTTCGGCCGATTCGAAGGGCTCGCATTGAATCTCACGGTGGCGCGGGGCAGCGTCCCCAACCTTGAGCAGTTGGCCGCCGGGCTGCGAGGGACCCGGTCGACCGCTGAAACCGCCTACGCGCTTGCGGGCACGGCCGTCACCTTCCTCGAACGCCGAACCCCGGGCCGCTCTCTCGAGCCCCTGATTGCCCGCTTGGCTGCCGGCACTCCATTCGATAGTGCGGTGGCCATCACCACCGGGCTCTCACCCGATCGGT
>JAYVJS010000262.1:0-6631 GCA_043769075.1 Gemmatimonadota bacterium
CCTCGAAAGCCAGGTCTCGCCCGGTCCACTGGCCAAGGTCCACCGCGAATTGGAAGGCACCCTCAAGTGCACCAATTGCCATGGCAGCGGCAAGGAAGCGATGCAGAGTAAGTGCCTCGCCTGCCATCGGGATGTCGGCTGGCTGGCCGAGCGGAACCGCGGCTTTCACGGTATCGCGTCCACCAAGGGGCAGCGCTGCGCATCGTGTCACCCCGATCATGCCGGCGTTGATTTTCGGCTGATCAAATGGCCGGATGGAACCGCCGACCGCTTTGACCACCGCCGTGCGGGCTGGCCCCTGGCCCAGTCCCACGCCAAGCAAAAGTGCGCCGATTGTCACAAGCCGGAGTTCCGGGTGGGGCCGGCGGCCCGCGTGGCGACCGGAGGCAAGTCGCAATGGACCGGCCTCGAACAGACTTGTGTCAGCTGCCACGAGGACATTCACCGGGGGGCGTTAGGTGCCAAGTGCGCCGATTGCCATGACGCGGGCAAATGGCTGACGACCCCGGGTTTCAAACACGACACCACCGACTTTCCGCTGACCGGCAAACACCTCGACACCAAGTGCGATGCCTGCCATGCGTCTGTGCGGCTGCCCTTAAAACATGATGCCCAGGGCCGGGCCGTTCCGATTTACCGGCCGGTGCCGCACCAATCCTGTACGGCCTGCCATCGGGACGTTCACGACGGGCGGTTCGGGGGAAACTGCACCACCTGCCACAATACCCAGGCCTTCAAACAGATCACGCCGTCTGGCTTCGACCACGCCCGGACCAAGTTTCCCCTCAAGGGAAAGCATGCGGTGGTCAAGTGCACCGGTTGCCACGCCGACTTTTCCTCGGAGCGGGGCCGGCGACCCGCGGCGGCCACCTGTGCCACCTGTCACAAGGATCCCCACGGCGGTTCGGCCACCGTCCAGGGGAAGCCGGCTGACTGCGCCACCTGTCACACCGAGTCTGCGTTCGCGCCGTCGAGCTTTCCACTCGAGCGCCACCAGACGTCGCGGTTTCCCCTTGAGGGAAAGCACCAAGCCGTTGCCTGCACGGCCTGTCACAAGAAGGAATCGGGCGCCGGTCCGAGCAAATGGGGCACCGCGCGAGTCGTCATTCAGCCGGCCTTCGCCGCCTGTGCGACCTGCCATGCGGACGACCACGGCGGGCAACTCACAGGCCGGCCCGGGAGGGGCGAGTGCGCCGAATGTCACGCCGTGGCTGGTTGGAAGCCGAGCCGGTTCGGAATCGAAGCTCACCAGAAGCTCAAGCTGCCGCTGGACGGCGGCCACGCGGCGATTCCATGCCAGGCCTGCCATGGCGCCGAGCGGCAAGGACTACGGGCAATGCCCGGGGTGTTGACGTTAGGCAAGGCCAAGTTCGGTTTCAAGGCGATCGAAACTGAATGCGCGGCCTGCCACGTCGACCCCCACGCCGGCCGGTTTGAAGCCAAGGGAGCCCGGCCTGCCGAACGGGGCTGTCAGGGCTGCCACACCACCACGGCCTTCGTTCCGACCACCGTGGACGAGGTGACCCATCGGAAATTCCAATTCCCGTTGAACGGGGCCCATCGGGCCACGCCATGCGTTGCTTGCCACAAGGAGATCGCCCGGCCGGGTCCGATGAAGGGAGGCGCCACACTGGTGCTCGCAACGGCGGCGCCGCCGCTTCGCTTCGAGGCGAAACTCGGCTGCCCCGACTGCCATCAATCGGTGCACGGATCCCAGTTTGATGCGAGAAAGGACCAAGGGCGCTGTGACGCCTGCCACACCGAGGATGCTTTTGCGCCCGCTGGAAGATTCGACCACGACCGTGACGCGGCCCTCCAGCTCAAGGGCGGCCATCAAAATGTTGCCTGCGCCAAATGCCACAAATCGGAGCCGGGGCCGAACGGAACGACCCGAGTCATCTATCGACCGGTGGCCTCGAAGTGCGAGGCCTGCCACAAGAAACAGTGAACTACTTGGCCGGCTTGGCGCCGGTGGCCGCTTTGAAGACCTCTTCTAACATCGCCCGGTGTTCCTGGTACTCGGGCCGGTTGGCCTTGATCTCGGCGTCGTATTGGGCCAAGAATCCCTGGTAGACCTTGGTTCGTTGCGCCTCGTCCTTGTTCCACCGGGCCACCGCGCCGCTGACCACATAGCTGAACAAATGCTTGGGGTCGGATTTTTTGATCGAGTCGGCCTGGGCTTGGGCCCCCGCGACGTCACCGACGTGGAGCTCAAGCATGGCGAGGTGATAGCGGGCGTCGGCGTCGACCTTGTCGAGCATCCCAAACGCTGCCAGGGCCATCGGGGTGAATTGCTCGACGGTGGCCTGGTCACCCTTCTGAGCGGCCTCAATGATCCTGGTATAGAGCCGGTCAAACCGTTGACGAGGAGTCAGGTTGCTGATATCGGGCGGCGTGGCCGCGGGTCCTTGCGCGGATTCCGGGCCGGCCGCCGGAGCCGGAACCGGGCCGGCCGACCGGAATAGCGCCGCGACGAGCGCCAAGATCAGGCCGGCACCGAGGATCCAGGGGACATACAACTTGATGCCGCCACTCGCGTTCCGACCGCCGGTCAAGGAACTCCCGCAGCCGCCGCAGAATTTGGTGCCGGCCGGCGAACTCCGTCCGCAACTCGGACAGGCCAGAGCCGCCGCCGCCCCGGCCGGGGTGCCACACTGAGGGCAGAACTTTCCCGCCACGACGGCGCCGCATGAAGAACAGTTCATCGAAGAACTCCGCTCAAAACCGATAGCTCAAACCCGCATAGAGCAATTCGGTGGTTGGTGTGAGGCCGTCTCGTCCCCATTCCTTGGTGAAGTTGACCAGCCCGAACCAAGATCGCAGGAGGAACACCTCGGCGTCTACCCCGCTCCAGAACCGGTCATCCCCGGGGAAGTTCGATTCTTTCCGGGTGCCGAGCGAGAACTCGAGCGCGCCGAGCGAGGTGGGCGCCAGCCGTACCGACCCCACCATCAAACTGCCGGCGCCCCGACCGGGGGTGTCGTACCAGGTGCCGCGCAACCGGAAGCCCAGGCCGATCGGGGTGAGACGGTCGACGCTGGCATAGCCCGAATAGGCCGTGGTCTTGAGCGAATCGGTGCCGCTCACCGTGCGGACCCGCATGTCGGCGCCGAGTCTGAGCTTCCGAGCGATCGTTAGGTTGGCGCCGCCCCAGTAGCCGACCCGAAGCCGGTCGTCGAAGACATCCTCTGGGGTGAGAAGGTCGCGGTAGAGGCGGACGTTGCGCCGGCTGTCGAGTCCGCCGGAGAAGCTGAGCCATTGGGTCGGGTTCAGGTTGGCCGAGGCGTAGGCACTGGTCAGCGACACCCGGGGCTCACCGGCCGCGATTTTCCAGCCCCGGTTGAAGTCGATCTCTTGGAGCACGATCAGCGAGCCGTAGCTCGAACTGACACTGCCTTGAAAGAATCCGAACTCCCGGTTGAGCTCGCTCCGGTCGTAGGAGCCCATCGCGCCGCCCGTTAGGGTGACCCGGACCGGCTTGCCGACCGGCGTGTGGCCCTGAAAGTAGGCTCCGAACTGCCGAATCTCCGACGAGACGGCCAGGCTCCCTGGCTCTGGTGCGAGACCGGCCATGACGCCGGTCCCCCACTTCGACTTCTGAAGATCGATCAAAACCCCATCGAAGAGGCCGACGCCCGCCAACGTCGGAGCGTATTGCCGCCCCAGTACCACTCGGAGTGGCCCGCTCGCCGATTGGAGCCGGAGCGCGCTCTGGTAGACACCCATGACGGACGTGGAGGCCGCGGGCTGGTCCGGCCGATAGGTAATCGAGCGCCGAGATCGGATATCGACCGACAATCCGAGGGGAACGCCCGGAGCAATCGGACCGTCGAGCAACAGCTCGACCCCGGGTTGGCGCGTCTGGAACTTGCTGCCCTGATCGTAGGTGCCGAGATAGCGGAGGCCGACCCGGCCCCGGAGATGCTGGCTTCGCCGGCTCCGGCTCCCGGACGACGTTCCGGACGCGGTGACCAGGGTTGCGTTCTTGTCGAAAACCGGCGTGAAGGCCACGGTATCGCCGACTGCCGGGAGCACCGACAGGGAATCGACCCGAAGGGCCGCCGAGCGAGAGGAAAGAAATGCGACGTGCAGCTGGCCCTTGGCCCCGAGCCGCGGGACTTGAACCACCAATCCCTCCTTGAGCCCCTGGATCCGGCCGGCCCCGACGTAAACCATGCCCTGCGTCACGGCGGTGACGAACGCCCGACCGGGGGCAAGGGTGTCGCGGGCCGATTGGGCGGCCGCCGACCGCCCCACCGTGAGGGCGATCAGCCCACCGACGATCACGAAGCGCCCGGACCGCCCCCTAGACACGCGGGTGACACGAGAGGCAAGCGGTACTGGTGTAGCTATAGCCGGAGCGGCCTCGGTGCTTGTCGTCCATGCTGGTCTTGTTGTGTTCATGGCACGTCAGACAGGTGAATTCCTTGTAGTTGGCCGGATTGGTGTGACAGGTGGCGCAGGTGGCCCATTTGCCTCGGTGGGTGCCGGAGTAAATCCGGAAGTACTTCGTGTCGTGATCGAACGTCGCCCCGGTCCAGCGGGCGGTGGTGTGGCACGACAGGCAATCGGTGGGGAAGCCGGCCGTCTTGTGGTTCGGGTTGACGGTGGTGTTGAAATCGGTCAAGTGACACGACACACAGGTGGTCGCTTTGCCGTCGAAGACGTTGTCGGCGTGGCAGGCCTTACAGGTGGCCGCCACGTGGGCGCCGGTCAGCGGGAAGGCCGTGGCGGTGTGATTGAACGTCCCGCCCTGCCAGGTCGCGGTCGTGTGACAGGTGCTACAGGTGGTCGGGAACTTGGCGGCCGTATGGTTCGGATCGGTGGTTTTGGTGAAGTCGGCCGCGTGGCACGAGACACAGGTCGTCGGCTTGCCCTTATAGACGCCGTCGGCGTGGCAACTGGCGCAGGTCACGGCCAAGTGCGCGCCGGTTAGCGGAAATGCCGTCGCGGCATGATTGAAGCTGGCGGTCCAGGTGGCCGTGGTATGGCACGTCGCGCAGGTGGTTGGGAAGCCCGCGGTCTTGTGGTTCGGGTTCGTGGTCTTATCGAAGTCGCCCTGGTGGCACGAGGCGCAGGTGGTCAGCTTGCCGTCGAACACGTTGTCCGCGTGACACGACTTACAGGTGGCCGCCAAGTGGGCGCCGGTGAGTGGGAAGGAGGTCGTGGCGTGGTTGAACGTCCCGCCATTCCAGGTGGTCGTCGTGTGACAGGTATTACAAGTCGTCGGGAACTTGGCGGCCGTGTGGTTCGGGTCGGTCGTCTTGGTAAAGTCGCTCTGGTGGCACGAGACGCAGGTCGTCGGCTTGCCCTTGTAGACCCCGTCGGCGTGACAACTCGCGCAGGTGGCGGCCAAGTGGGCGCCGGTCAGCGGGAAGGCTGTGGCGCTGTGATTGAACGCCGCCCCAAGCCACTGGGTTGCGGTATGACAGGTGGCGCAGGTCGTCGGGAAGCCGGCGGTCTTGTGGTTCGGCTTGACGCTCTTATCGAAGTCGCTCTGATGGCACGAGACGCAGGTCGTCGGCTTGCCGTCGAACACGTTGTCGGCGTGACACGATTTACAGGTGGCAGCCAAATGCGCCCCGGTCAGCGGGAACGAGGTGGCGGTGTGATTGAACGTCCCGCCCTGCCAGGTGGTGGTGGTGTGGCAGGTCGTACAGGTCGTCGGGAACTTCGCGGCGGCATGACTCGGATCGGTCGTCTTGGCAAAATCACCCTGGTGGCAAGAGACACAGGTGGTCGGCTTGCCTTTGTCGACGCCGTCGGCGTGGCAGCCGGCACAGGTCGCGGCCAAGTGAGCCCCGGTCAGCGGGAACGCGGTGGCGTTGTGATTGAATCCCGCCCCCAACCACTGGGTGGTGGTATGGCAGGTGGTGCAGGTCGTCGGGAAACCGGCGGTCTTGTGGTTCGGCTTGACGCTCTTGTCGAAGTCACCCTGATGGCACGAAACACAGGTGGTCGGTTTGCCCTTGAAGACGCCGTCGGCGTGGCAACTCGCGCATGTCGCTGCCGGGTGGGCCCCGATCAGCGGGAATAGGGTCTTATTGTGATCGAACTTGGCCCCGTCCCAGGTCGCCGTCGTGTGGCAGGTCTGGCAGTCGATCGAGAACCCCGCCGTCTTGTGGTTCGGGTTGGAGGTCTTGTCGAACGTCACCTGATGACACGATGCGCAGGTGGTCGGCTTGCCCTTGAACACCCCGTCGGCGTGGCAGCTGGCGCAGGTCGCGGCCACGTGGGCCCCGGTCAGCGGGAAGGCCGTCGTACCGTGGTTGAAGGTCCCGCCGGTCCACGTCGTCGTGGTGTGGCAGGTCGTGCAGGTGACCGGGAAACCGGCCGCTTTGTGGTTCGGCTTGACGGTCTGGTCGAACGTCGTCTGGTGGCATGACACACAGGTGGTCGGCTTGCCTTTGAAGACGCCGTCGGCGTGGCACGACTGACAGGTGGTCGTTTGGTGAGCGCCCGTCAGCGGGAACAAGGTGGCGTTGTGATCGAATTTGGCGCCATTCCAGGTCGCCGTCGTGTGGCACGACTTACAATCGGCCGGAAACCCAGCGGTCCGGTGATTCGGATTCACGGTCTTGTCGAACGTGGTCTGGTGACAGGCCACGCAGGTCGTCGGCTTGCCCTTGAA
>JAYVJS010000263.1:0-6564 GCA_043769075.1 Gemmatimonadota bacterium
CGTTCACCTGAATCAGAGTGGCGTAGAGTCCAACCGCCCGCTCGTACAACGCGATCAGAGCCCCCACCGAACGAGGGCTCACATCCGGTAGAGTGAGGGTGATCGACTCACGGGCGTTCTGGTCCATCGCCTCCCGGGTCCCAAGTAGAAAGCCGAGGAGGTAGTCACCGGGCGTGACCTCGGGTTCGACCTCGAACGACGGCCCGGCCTGGTCGGCGAGCACCTCGATAAAAGTAAGGAAGAAGTTGTGGACGCCGTCGCGAAGCTGCTGAACGTAGGCGTGCTGGTCGGTCGACCCCTTGTTGCCATAGACGGCGATGCCTTGATGGACCACGGCGCCCGCGAGGTTCTTCTCCCTGCCGAGTGACTCCATCACCAGCTGCTGCAGATACCGAGAGAACAGCAGGAGCCGATCCTTATATGGCAGCACCACCATGTCCTTGGTGCCGCGACCGTTTCCAGCGTGGTGCCACATCAGGGCGAGCAAGGCGGCCGGGTTCGCCGCGACCGTGCGACTCCGGGTGGTGACATCCATGGCGCGGGCACCCTCGAGCATTTCGTCGATGTCGATGCCCTGGAGCGCGGCCGGTAGCAGTCCAACCGCGGAGAAGACCGAAGTCCGGCCGCCGACCCAGTCCCACATCGGGAAGCGGGCCAGCCAGCCCGCGGCCGTTGCCGCCTGGTCGAGCTCGCTCCCCTCACCGGTGACCGCCACGGCATGCCGCGCGAATCGGAGGCCGGCCTTCCGATAGGCCTCGGCGGCGATCAGCATCCCGTTCCGGGTCTCTTTGGTCCCGCCCGACTTGGAGATGACCAGCGTTAGGGTGCCCCCGATCCGGTCGCCCAGGCGTTGGAGCACTCGGGCCATCCCGTCGGGGTCGGTGTTGTCGAAGAAGTGCGGCGTGAGCTTGTCGAGACCCATGCCGAGGGCGTCGGCGACAAACTGCGGCCCGAGGGCGGAGCCACCGATGCCGATGATGAGCAACTGGTCGAACTGCCCACCGCGCTCCGGCTGGACCCGTCCAGCATGGACGTCCGCCACGAACTGACGAATCTTAGCCAAGGTCGCGGTGATTACCGTCGCCAGCGACGGTTCCGGGGCAAGCGCCGGGGCCCGGAGCCAGTAGTGGCCGACCCGGCGCCGTTCGTCGGGGTTCGCGATGGCTCCCGCCTCGAGCGTCTCCATTGCGGCGAAGGCGTTCGCCATTGGGGTCGCCATGCTCGCGAGGAATCCGTCAGGGAACCGCATTCGGGAGATGTCGACGGTGATGCCGAGGGATTCGACCACGCAGAGGTGGGCGCGGTAGCGTTCCCAGAGTTGCAACGGATTCATTTCATCTCCTTGACGGTAGCGAGCCGCCGGCCCGAAGGTGTCGTCACCAGAGCCGGGTCATCTCGATTGACGGGTCGATTGCAAGTTCTCAGCCTGGCTGCTGTCAGCCAGAGCGGCATCGCGCTTAGGCCGGCCCGGATTCGGGTCGCCACCGACGCGCCGCCAACCCGACCGCCCCGACCACGATCACCAACGCACCCAACCCCAACCACCGCAGCATTTTAGGCAGAGCTACCAAAAACGCGATGTTGTCGATCTTCCCGGTCTCCCAGAATACCCACTCGCCGGCGACGGTGGTCGCCAACAGCTTGCTACCGGTCTCAAGCATCACGATCCCGTTTCGGGTGGCTGGGTTGACCCGAGCCGTGGTGTTAATTGCCGGGTCGTTGTTGCCGTCGTGGCCTACGACGTAGCCCCCGGTGGGGTTGGGAGCATAGAGGATGACGCCAAGCCCCCAGATATCCTGCCCGTACTTGGACGCGTTAGGCTTCCACATCTCGGCGAGCGCGGCTGGGGAGAGGACGCCGCGGCCCGCCGCCTCGCCGGCCGGCCCGGGCACCTGGGCTTGAATGAAACGCCCGAGATCCGCCACGGTGGTATAAAGAGACGCCGCCGCCACCGCCGCGAAGCGATAGTGGGTTGCCGGCTTGGAATCGGCGCCGTAGAAGGTGGCGATCGGCGTACCGGCCTCAGGGGTCCACTGGAAGGTCGAGCTCACCATGCCTAACGGCCGAAGTACGGCGCGTTGGAGATAGTCTTCGAAGGCCTCGCCGCTCACTTCCTCGACGACCAACTGCAGGATCGAGTAGCCGCCGCCCGAGTATTGCCAGTCGGACCCCGGCTCGGTGCCCACCCGCACCGACACGCCGCTGCCCGGTGGCCGATCGCCGGTCCGGGTGAGAGACGCCTCGATCGATTGGACCGGCGTGCCCGGCTCGAACCCCGCGTAGCCCAGCCCGTCCGTGAGTCCGCCCGTGTGACTCAGCAGCCGGCGCACGGTGACTTTGGCATGATCGAATCGACTGGCCGGCAGCTTCCATCGAGTCAGATATCGTTCGACCGGCGCGTCCAGATCGAGCTTGCCGGCCTCCACCAGCGTCATCACACCCCAAGCGGTCACCCACTTGCTGAGCGATGCGACTTGGAAGACCGTACTGGTGTCGACCGCCTGACCGACCGACGCGGAATGCACCCCCCGCACCGCGCCGTTCTCAATTAGCGCCAGCACGGCGTTCCCCGCGTTGGCCGAGTCAACCAGGCGCGCCGCAGCCGCCAGGAACCGGGCGGTATCGCCGCGAGGGGCCAATGACGTTTTGAACCAACCCTCCGAGGTCACAACGAACACCAACCCGGCCCACCCAGCCACCAGCCCAAGGGTTCCCAAGAGCCACCGGATTGGCCGCTTGGCCTTGAGACTCATCTGGTCGGGGCCGTTCGGGCCAGCGCTTGATCGAGCATCGCGATCAGCGAATCGCGGCTGTAGCTGTACTGATGCCCCTGATTGAGCTGGGCCGCTAGCGTCATCAGCCTCCGAATCGTGAGACCAGCCTGCTGTTGGTTTGGCGCCACGAGATACCGAAGCCGTGGGTGCGGGTCCGACAGCGCGTGGAGGGCCGCCTGTGCCACCTCATCCGGCTCCGGATCGTTAGCCCCGATCGCCGCACCCTCCATGAACCGCTTCATCTCCTGTTGAAAGGCCGAGCCCTCATACGACTTGCCACTGGCCTTCATTCGCGCTTGGAGGGTCTTGCCGATCTCCGACTTGAAGTTGCCCGGCTCGATTACGCTCACCTTCACGCCGAACCGAGTCATCTCACCGGCCAGCGCCTCGGTAAACGCCTCGACCGCATGCTTGCTCATGCTATAGGGGCCGGACAGCGGCCCCGACAAGAACCCGGACAGCGATCCAGTGGTGACAATCCGGCCCTTCGAGGCGATCAGCAGCTTGCTGAACGCTTTGGTGACCCGGTACGGTCCCATCACGTTGACGTCAAGCTGGAAGGCAAGATCCTTCTCATCGATTTCGATCAACGGCTCGATGACGGCGACCCCGGCGTTGTTCACCAGACCGTAGAGCCCGCGCCCGGCCTTCTCCACCGTCGCCACCGCCGCCGCGATCTCGGCCGGGTTGGTGACGTCGATCTTGATCGACTCTACGTTAGGGATCTTGTTCAGCGCGGCCATATCCTCGGGCTTCCGGGCCCCCGCGTATACGAGATAGCCTCGAGACGCCAGGAGCTCGGTGATCTTTCGACCGATCCCGGTGCTCGCCCCGGTCACGAGCACCGCCTGCTGGGCGGCCCCCTGCGCGTGAGCCGGCGAGGCGGACGAGACACCGACCACCGCAACGGCGAATATTGCTTGGAGGAGCACGCGACGGACCATGGAAGACCTCGACAGTGGGAAGACGGCGCCGTGACCCGGCCCCGGCCCGGAACCTACTCCGTGAGACCGCCGATCGCCACACGGGCGTGTCTGCGCCCGGCCCGCCACACCATCAGGTCAAAATTCGGACTCATCACCGAGTCCGCAATGACGCCGGTGTCCATCGGCTCGTCATAGGACTCCAGCGTGAGCCCCGCCGCCAAGTATGCCCGGATGTAGTCGCGGAGAGGGCGGTGGTAATTCCGAATCCGGATCCCGGCCCAGCTGTACACCTGGCCCTGAGGAATTCCGTAGAACTCAATCCGTCGGGCGGTCTTGCGACCGGCCGAATCGCGTTCCCAAAACGGCTCCTTAGTCGCGGTTGAAATCGGAGAGAGGTTGACGGCAACCAACTTACTCCCGGGTTTCAAGACCCGGGCCGCCTCCCGAATGGCGCCCTCGAACCGGCAGATATCAACAAGGACGAGATAGAACAGCACTAGATCGAACGACGCGGTCCGAAATGGCAGGCACTCGCCGAGACCCGCAACCGTCGAGCAACCGGTGCGGGCCGCCAACCGAATCGTCGGATCGAGTCCCGTGACTCGGGCACCCGCGGCCGTAAGGGCCCGGCTGAAACGCCCTTCACCACAGCCGACGTCGAGCACGTGACGGCCCGCCACCGGCCCGACCGCCTCCCAGACAAATGGGTCGAGCATTCGCCGTGACTCGTCGCCGGCAACCCCCTGGCTTCGCGCCCAGGCCTCAGCGGACTCCCGCCACAGTGTCAGGTCGTTGGGTTCCATCACCGCCCTAAACGTTAGGTTCTGTTGGACTGGACAACGACCCGGAGCTGGACGCCCCAGGGATCGGTGATCATCAGGTCGTCTCCGGCACCCACCGGTTGGAATCCAGCCCGGATGAATCGGTCAGCGACGCCGCCCACATCAGCCGGTGTCGGAAGAACAACCATCCACTCGGCCAGCCTGGCTTCGTCGCTCGCGGCCGGCTGGATCCCGGGGCCGGCCCAGGTGTTGAGCCCCAGGTGGTGGTGGTACCCACCGGCGGAGAGAAACAATGCGCCGGGGTAGCCCGAGACGGTCACGTCGAGGCCGAGACCGTCGCGATAGAACCTAGTGGCGAGATCCAGATTGCCGACCGCCAAATGGAGGTGACCGACCGTGGTCCCCGCCGGCATCCCGGACCACGGGACGCCGCCGGCCGCGGCCACGACGGCGTCGGCATCAAGCGGATCGGTCGCCATCGCGAGCTCCGGCCGATCAGCCGACTGAGCCATCCGCCACTCCCCGCGCGGACGGTCGCGATACACCTCGAGCCCGAGCCCGTCGGGATCAGTCAAATAGAGCGCCTCGCTCACGAGGTGGTCCGACGCTCCGAACCGGGTGCCGATCGCGTTTTGGTGGAGAAGAAACCGGCCGAGACTGGCCCGGTCCGGCAGCAGAATAGCCACGTGGTAGAGACCGAGCCGTCCCTGCCGTGGAACCGGCTTGGCGCCGGGACGCTCATCCAGTGTGATCAACGAGGTCCCATCGGCGGCGCCTAACATCGCTGTGGCGGGTCCCCGGCGGAGCTCGGCCAAACCCAGGCGGTCGCGATAGAACTCGAGGGACCGGGCGAGATTGCCGATGGCAAGCCGAACCGGCCCGAGCGAAAGACCGACCGGGAGAAGCCCGGCGCTCGGAACATGAGGGCCGGCCGTCACAAGAACCGGTGCATGATATGCAGGTCAACCAACCCTCTCGCGCGATGACGAAACGCTTTCGGTACCGTGCCGACAATCACGAAGCCGAGCCGTTGCCAGAGGGCAACCGCCCGGGCGGTGGCGCGACGAACCCTAACGTTCACGGCTGGCTAAACACCGCGCCGTGCGGCGAGGCCTGGTTTTCGAGCCGGAACCCCGGCTCGGCACTCCCCGCCGCCCGGAACCGCTGATCGATCGAAAGCGCACCCGTCGCCGAATCGAACCGCGCCATCAGGACTCGGTTCTTCATGGCCTTGTACCCGGTGATCACCACCCGCTCCAAGTTCGGCTCGAGGCCGATCCAATGGGGCACGTCGTCCTGTCCAAGGGTGATCCGAGACACTTCCCGGGGATGATCGGGATCCGACACGTCGAGGCTCACCACCGCATTCGAGGATGGCACCGTCACCAGGTAGTACCGTCCCGCCACCACCGGGATGGCGCAGTTGACGCCCGCCTGCCTCGGGAACGACGCCACCATCCGCCCCCGGGGCGTGCCCGTCGCAATTCCCTCCAAGCGAAACAGCCCGCAGTTGAAGGTCGACACCAGCACCGTTTTCCCGTCGCTCAGGACTCGCGGCTCTGCCGTGTTGTATCCCTCGCCATGGGGCCCGGCCGGCAGATCGAACGAGTGCAACAAGGCCAAGTCAGATAAACGCCAGATTTGGACCAGCCGGGTCGAGTCGTCCTTCACCATATCGGAGGTGGTGGTCACGACCCGATCGACGTTCGGTAGAATCACCGCTGAGTAGGGGCGAACCCGGCGGTCGACGCCCGGGCGGTTGGCCGAGGCGCTCCGGACCAATTGCCCGCGAGGGGTGAGTTCGGCCAGTCCCCCGGGCGCCGTGCCCAACGAATCGTGCTGCATCTGAAAGGTGGCCAGCAGATTGCCGTTAGGCAGCCGGAGGAAGCTGTGGGGGTGCATCAACGGCCCAGCATCCCCGAACTGGCCGTCGAGCTTGGGCGCCGCGGGATTCGAGAGATCGAAGATGAAGGTCTGGCCCGACCCGAAGCCGTTGGCAAAGAGGCGGTCGTCAGCCGCCACGGCATGTTCGGTGTGGTGCGGCACGTTGCCCCGCCCCGGCACCGGCACGGTGGTGACGAG
>JAYVJS010000264.1:0-2782 GCA_043769075.1 Gemmatimonadota bacterium
GTGCTCTCCTCACCAACTACCATGTGGTTGCCGAGGCGGTTGACGATCCTCGGTACCGGGTCGAATGGCTCGGACAAGATGGCGCGACCCGCCCCGGCCGGATCGTCGCCGTCGACGTGATCCGCGATCTTGCGGTGGTCGCCACCGACCAGCCCACCACCCATTTCTTCCAGCTCGATCGCCCGGCCATCGCCAAGGGTACCCGGATCTACTCACTGGGCCATCCCGAGGATTTGGGTCTCAGTATCGTCGAAGGAGTGTACAATGGGTTGTTGGAGCACACCCTGTATCCCAAGATCCACTTCAGCGGCCCCCTCAATTCGGGGATGAGCGGCGGCCCGGCACTGACTCGGACCGGTGAGGTCGTCGGCGTGAACGTCGCCACGGCCGGGAACTCGCTCAGCTTCTTGGTCCCAATCGAAGCGGCAGGCCCGCTGCTTCGCCGTGCTGACGAGGCCCAAGACGACGACACCGACTTCGATGCCGACATCGGCCGCCAGATTCTCGACAACCAGACAACCTACCTGAGCACCCTGTTCCAGGGCTCCGACTCCTCAGTACGGATTGGACCATTCGAGTTGCCGACCCAGCCCGCCCCATTTTTCCGATGCTGGGCCGACGCGAACCGGGACCGTGACGCGCTGTTCGAAACCGTCGATCACCAGTGCTCGACTGACGACGCGATTTACCTTTCGGGATCCCAGTCGTCAGGGATCGTCTCGGTTTCCCACCGGGTCCTCCTCAGCCGAGGACTCAATCCCCTCCGGTTCTTCAGTCTCTACACTGCCGAGTTCCGTCAACAACACTCCGACTTCGACGCTCCCGACGACGTGACCGACTACGAGTGCCAGGACGACAACATCCGGCATCGCGGCGTGGTCATGCGGACCCGGCTGTGCCTTCGCCGCTATCTGAAATACCCGGGGCTTTACGATGCGGAACTCAAGGCCGCCCTGCTCGGCGCCCGGGATGCCGGCGTGGTCACGTCGCTGAGCCTGTCCGGGGTCAGTTTCGAGAACGCCCAACGCCTGTCGCGGAAGTACTTGGAGCGAATTCGATGGGCGACTCGCTGATTCTCGAAGTGGCCGACCACCGAGGTCGGGTCCGCTCACGAGTCCGCCTTGACCGGACCCGGCCCGAGACGCTGGTTGGACGCGCTCCCGGCAACGAGGTGGTCCTCGACGACCCATACGCCGATCCGGTGCACTTGCGGATCACCCCAACCGACGGGGGTGGGTGGCAGTTCACCGACCTCGAATCGACCAACGGCGTTTGGCTCGCCGCCGCCGGGATCCGGTGCCGAAACGGGGCCATCACCAGCGGAGTACAGCTCAAGGCAGGTCGGTCGATCCTCCGATTCATTGCGCCCGACGCCCCGGTACCACCGGCCTTGCCTGATCCGGCCCAGCGGCGCGGGATCGGAAGGCGGCTCTTGGAACCGCGGACCATCGGCGCGATCCTGGCGCTCGGGATGGTGACCTCCGGATTCACCCAGTACTACGCCAGCACTACGGATGTCGGTCTCGCGGACCTGGCGACCCCGGGGTTAAGCGTCCTGATCCTCGCGGCGCTGTGGGCCGCGGCGTGGGCGTTCACCAATCGGTTGGTGGCCCATCGATTCCGGTTCCTGAGCCATTGGGCCTGGGCGGTCCTGATGGCGGCAATAGCGTCAGTGGTGTCGGTCGGGAGAGACTGGCTTGGCTTCTTCGTACCGAACGGGCACCTCAGCTGGCTCGATATCGGGATCTGGTGGGCGGGCGGTGGATTGCTGTTGGTCGGCCATTTCGAACTGGTGACGGAGTGGCCCAGGGCCCGACGTTGGGCGGTGGCGATGGCGGCGACCGGCGCCCTTGCGATCGTGGCCGTGGTCCTCCAACGGGCGTCCACCGGGGGCGACGGAATCGTGGCCGCCCGAGACGGCGCCCTCAAACCGATCGACGCTCGCTACCTGCCTGCCACCTCGCTTGAGGGTTTCATCCTTGACGCGGGGAGGCTCAAGGAAAAAGTTGATGAAGCCGACCCCGATCGGGCAGCAGAGGTCAGCGGTACCCGTTCGGATTCTGCAACTGCCAGCGCCAGACATCTTCACACATCCGGTCGAGATCCAGGCGAGCCTCCCAACCGAGGTCGCGTTTCGCCCGAGACGGATCGGCCCAACACTCCGCGGCATCACCGGGCCGCCGGGGCGCCAAACGATGATTGATCGGCTTGCCGGCCGCCCGGCCGAACGCCGCCAACATCTCTAGGACCGTGTAGCCGCGCCCGGTCCCCAGATTGTACGTCAGCAGCGCCGGTTCGCCCTTGAGTTTATCGAGGGCCTTGAGGTGCCCAAGCGCAAGGTCGGTGACGTGGATATAGTCCCGAACGCCGGTACCATCACGAGTCGGATAGTCGGTTCCGTACACCGACACTTGGGCCAACTTGCCAACCGCCACCTGCGCGATGAAAGGGACCAAGTTGTTCGGGACACCATTCGGGTCCTCGCCGATCCGCCCACTGGGGTCGGCCCCGCTCGGATTGAAGTAGCGCAGCAGGGCGATCCGCCAGTCGGGCTCGGCCCGGAACAGGTCCCGCAGCATTTCCTCAATGAACAATTTTGAACGACCGTAGGGGTTCACCGCCGACAGGGGCGCGTCCTCGGTGATCGGCATCCGATCGGGGTCACCGTACACCGTAGCGGAGGAACTAAAGACCAAGGTCTTGACCCCGAACTGCTTCATGACTTCGAGGAGGACGATGGTACCGCTGATGTTGTTGTCGAAGTACCGGAGAGGTTGACCGA
>JAYVJS010000265.1:0-6238 GCA_043769075.1 Gemmatimonadota bacterium
CTGGTTTTCTCCGGCGCCCTCGCCTGCCGGGCCGAATCGCCCCCGAGGAGCCTCGGAAGGAACCAGTCCGCCCGAGCGCTGCCAGGATCGGTCTGCATCCGTCGCATCGACCCAGCGCTCGCCTGCGAATCCGCCCTCAAGAGGGCGTTAATTCGAATCGCCCGCCATGGGCTATACCAGTTGGCCCCAAGAAACCTCGGATTGGTAAGCGGGTCCACCGGCTGCTGGTTGGCCGACGACAGGAACCCTCGAGCCGGATTGAGCGAGAACGGGTAGAACTCGATCGGCAAATTTCCGACCCAATCACTGGCCGACTTGGTCCCGTCTTGAATCAGATCTCCTCGGCCGCTGTCGGGCCGCACCGGATACCGTCCAGTCGATCGAATCGCGATGGTTCCTTTGCGATCAGCCACCAACATGTTTTGGGCCGGCACCGCATAGCTGGCCGTTTGCTGCAGGAATTCACTGGTGCTTCGGGCCCGATCAACAGCCCAGAACTCCGCCCCGTTGTCCTTCGCGTCGTAGGCGGTCCAGGCCATCGAATACCAGGTCGAGTCGATTTTCCAGAGCGGCCCACGGTGGGTAAATCGGACCGTATCGACCGCCAGCACGGTCCCGGCCGGCGACCGAAACGTCTCGATCCTTGATTCGAGTGCTCGCCATTGCTCATCGAGACGGTATTGGGTCGGGTTCACTTGATCATCCACGACTTCCCGATAGAAGTCGTTGACGTCGGAGCCGGTGTTGGTGAGCGACCACGCGATCGACCGGTTGAAGCCGATAATGACCCAAGGTGCGCCCGGCAGCGTTACTCCAGCCACATCAAGCCGGTCTGGCACGACCAGATGGGCCTGGTACCAGATCGAAGGGAGCGTCAGCTCGAGGTGGGGGTCGCCCGCGAGCAGCGCATGCCGGGTGGCCGATCGGGCCGGGCTCACTGCCCAATTGTTGCTCCCAATGGCCTCTTCTCCGGACCAGCGAAGAAAGCGACCTAACTCCATTTGGGCACCCGCGACGGCGAGCGCCACCCTCAGGCCGGCCGAATCCGCCACCGCCGACGGTGCCGGAATCGGGAGAAAGGCGAGCCGGGTTGAATCAACGAGGTTCGGCTGGATCGGCTCCTGAATCGGGGCGTTCACCGGGAACAGGGCCTCGGCGGCCGGCCAACCAACCCTGGCGGCAGCCGCCGCCTTCTGAACCGAGGCGTCGTTGTAGGCTAGCGTTAGGGCCATCCGGGCCAGCAAGAGATAGGTGTTCGACGCGGTCCATCGGCTCGGCCGCGCCCCGAGGAGCCGATACTCAAGCGGCAGCTCGCGGCCACTCATTCCGTCGATCCAGGCGTTCACGCCCTGGCCGTATGCCAGAATCGAACGGAATGCCTCGGATGTGGTGTCGCTCGTCGCGAGCCCGCGTTCGACCATTCGCCCAAAGCCGAGTCGCCTTGCCTCGCGGTCGGCGGGCAGCCCGCGAGCCCCCAATAACTCAGACAGCGTGCCGGCCGCGGCCCTGGTCTGGATCTCGAGCTGGAACAGCCGGTCACGGGCTACCATGTATCCTAGGGCCCGATAGGCATCAAGCTCGTGCTCAGCGTAGATGTGGGGTACGCCGCGAGTATCCAGAATCGTGGTGACCCCGCCCTCGAAAATCGGGAGCTGGATCGTCGCCGACTTGGGAGGCCTGGTCGCGGGCGCCAAAGCCCAGATGCCGTGGCCTGCGTCAAGCAGCGGGCCGATCGGCGGAAGGGCGCCAATCGGCCGGGAGGCCACGAGCAGGGTCCCGACCAACAGGAGGAGTCCAAAGCCGCCGAGGAGGATTCGCTGTTTCATGAGGGTCGGAACCTTCCGGACGGGACGCCGCTTGTCAAGCGCCAAAGTGCCCCAAGGCCACGCCCCACCCCGCCGTGGCTTGCGGGCCAGGCCTCGGAGTCGTAACGTTTGTATACAAATCTGTTCTGTGGTCACGACACCCCACGCGCTTTCCCATTCCTGACTTCCATGAGGCCGCCCGCCATGGTCTTCCGCCGCTACTCGCCGTTTGCAGTCGGTCTATTGGCCTCGCTCAGTTGCCAGCCTCCGACCCCCGCCGGGGGCGCCCCGTCCGGCGATGGGCCGCAGTACGACTTGGTCATCAGCGGCGGCCGGATCATCGACGGCAGCGGGAATCCGTGGTTTTATGGCGACATCGGGATTCGAGGTGAGCGGATTTCGCGGATCGCGCCCCCAGGCATGCTGGCAAAGGCCGAAGCCAAACAACGATTGGATGCCACTGGACGAGTCATCGCCCCGGGCTTCATCGACATCCAGGCCCAATCCGTCTGGGCGTTCACCTTGGGCGACGGCAGGGTCATTTCCAGCGTGACCCAAGGCATTACCACCGCGATCCTCGGCGAAGGCTCCACACCGGCACCGGCCAACGACCGGACGATCGCGGCAACGGCCGGAACGGAAGCGGCGCTCAAACCGGCCCTCGAACAATTCCGGGGGGCCCGCGGGTTTAACGCCTGGTTGGAAGCAATGCGGGCTCACGGCGTGTCGCAGAACGTGGGGTCGTTTCTCGGTGCGGCGGTGCCGCGGGTGTACGCCAAGGGCGAGGCCCAAGGTGAGGCGACACCGGCTGAGCTCGACACGATCCGGACGGTGGTCAAGAATGCGATGGAAGACGGGGCGTTCGGCGTGGCGAGTGCCTTGATCTACCCGCCGGCATCGTACGCCTCGGCGGAAGAACTCATTGCCCAGGCCAAGGCGGCGGCTCCTTACGGCGGCATCTACATCACCCACATGCGCTCGGAGGCGGACCGGCTCCTTGAGGCGATAGACGAGGCGATAAGAATTGGACGGGAGGGCGGCGTTCCGGTCGAGATCTATCACCTCAAGGCGAGCGGGGCAGCTAACTGGAGCAAAATGCCGCTCGCCATCGCCAAGATCGACTCGGCTCGGAAAGCCGGTCAAGACGTGACCGCCGACATGTATCTCTACACGGCCGGGGGTACCGGATTGGCCGCGTGTGCGCCCCCCTGGTCGGCCGAGGGTGGAAAATTGCTCGACAACCTCCGCGATCCCGCAGTTCGGGCCAGGATCAAGGCGGAGATGACCGGCGTGCGTCAGGCCAATTCGGAGGGCCTTTGCACCTTGGGAGGACCTGGCGCGGTTCAAGTCGTTGGCTTCACGGTCGCGGCACTCACGGGCTACGAGGGCCAGCGACTCGACCAGATCGGCAAGGCCATGGGGAAGGATTGGTTTGAGGCCTGGGCCGAGATCGTGCTGGCTGAGAAAGCCGCGATCGGCGCCATCTTTCATATGATGACCGAAGCCAACCTGCCGCTCCAGATTCGGCAGCCGTGGATCAAGTGGGGTACTGACGCGGACGGCATGAACCCAGATAGCACGGGTGGCCTCCTCGCCCATCCCCGTACCTATGGGAACTACCCCCGACTGCTCGGGCGCTACGTCCGCGAGCAACGGGTCATCAGCCTCGAAGAAGCGATTCGGAAAGGGACCTCCGCGGTCGCACGTCGACTGATGATCAAGGAGCGCGGGCTCCTCGAAGATGGGTACTACGCGGACATCATCATCTTCGACCCAGCGACCGTCATTGACCTGGCCACCTTCGAGAAACCCCACCAACTTTCGATCGGGATCGAACACGTGTTCGTCAACGGGGCCGCCGTGGTGACGGCGGGCAAGCACACGGGAGCCAAGCCAGGGAAGATCGTTCGGGGCCCGGGCTGGACGGGGTGGAACCGGTGACCCCCAAGGGAGCTCGGCCAGCGACTCGGACCGATCGGCCGAAACAGGTCTATGAGCAACTTCGCGAGCTGATCGTCCTCGGGCGGCTGGCGCCCGGCAGCAGACTGGTCGAGACCGACATCGCGACCCGATTCGGCGTCAGTCGGACCCCGGTGCGGGGAGCACTGCAGCGCCTCCAGCAGGAGGGCTATATCGTGGACACGCCCTCGATGCGCCAATCCCGACCGACCGTTGCGCCGCTCACCGGAAGCGACGCCCAGGAGTTGTTCGAGATCGTCGGGCAGTTGGAGGCCCTCTCGGCCCATTGCGCGGCCACCTTGCCAACCGGAAAGCGCCAGTCTCTCGTCCGGGAGCTGACGGCCATCAACAACGACCTGCGAGCGGTGGCCGAGAGTCCCCATCCCGACCACAACAAGTTGTGGGGGCTGGACGAAAAGTTCCATCAACGCTGCGTCGACGGGGCGGCCGGCCCCCGACTCCAGCTGCTACATTCCGCCGTCAAACCGCAGGCGGAACGGTACGAGCGCCTGTATGTCAGCTACCTCGCCGGCGAAATCGGAACCTCGGTCACGGAGCACCAGACAATCATCGGGGCGATTGCGAGCGGCGACGCGGATGCCGCCAAATCGGCGGTCGAACGAAACTGGCATAACGCCGCCGAGCGGCTGGGCCGGGTCATCGCACGGGTTGGCGATCGGGGACGTTGGTAACAAGGAGCCGACATGGCTGAACTGAAACGGATCCTGACCTCGCGTGCCGTCGCCATCCTCACGATTGGATCGGTGATCGGCTCAGGAATCTTCGTGGTCCCGAGTGCGGTTCTTCGCGACTCAGGGGGGTCGGTCGGGCTCGCGACCATTGTCTGGATCGTCGGCGGGATTCTGTCCTTCTTGGGAGCCCTGACCTACGGTGAGTTGGCGGCGATGAATCCGGGCACCGGGGGCCTCTACCTGTACCTCAGAGACGCCTTCGGATCGGCAATCGCCTTCGCCTATGGGTGGACGCTCTTTGTGGTCATCGGCTCTGGGACCGTTGCGGCGCTGGCCGTGGCCTCGTCAACCTACTTGGCCGTCTGGGTGCCGATGTCGCCGCGAACCCAGACGATGGTCGGATGCTTCTTTGCGCTCCTGGTCTCAGTGATCAACGTGTTCGGCACGAAACAAAGCGCCGGGTTGCTCAAAATCGGGACCGGGATCAAACTCGGGGCCTTGGCCCTGTTGATCGTCGGATTGCCTGCTCTCGGCTCGGGATTCTCGACGGTCGACCGCGTCTGGCCTGCCCTCGGCACCCCGGGCTTGGCCGCGTCGACCGGCTTGGCGCTGGTTTCGGTGCTGTGGGCCTACGAGGGATGGACCTATCTGACCTTTATGACCGGCGAAACGATCGAGCCCCAACGCAACTTCCCTCGGGGCCTGGCCATGGGCGTCTTTGGCCTCATCGTCATCTATGTTCTAGCTTCGTTGGCCTACGTGGCCGCGTTAGGCCCCGCCGCGGTCATGGCCTCGAACCGAGTCGCCGCCGACGCGGCCGGAGCGATCTTCGGCGGCTCGTGGGCGAAGGTCATCTCGATCCCGATCATCATCTCGATGTTGACCGCGGCGCAGGCCAATTCCATGATGGCCGCCCGGGTCTACTTCGCGATGGCCAACGACGGCGTCTTCTTCAAGCCGATGGCCAAGGTACATCCGAGGTTTGGCACCCCGGCGTTTGCCCTCTTGGCGGCAGGTGCTTGGTCAGCCATCCTAGCGGCCTCGGGGGCCTTCGATGTTCTGCTTCAGTACGTCGTCTTCGTCGGCTGGCTCTTTTATAGCTTGGGCGGCTTGGCTGTCATCGCGCTCCGGCGGAGTCGGCCGGATGCCGTGCGTTTGTTTCGGGTACCGGGGTACCCCTATACGCCGTTCTTGTTCGTGCTGGCCGGGTTCGCGATCGTCGTCAATACCGTGGTTCAGTCGCCTCAAAAGGGGCTGATCGGGCTCGGCGCCACCGCGGCGGCATTGCCGATCTATCTGCTTTGGCGGCGACTCGCCCCCCCCTCGAAATGAAAGACTCCCGATGACCGACGAACTGAAACGGACCCTGAGTGCCAAGGACGTGGCCGTCATCACCGTCGGTACCATTATTGGCTCGGGGATTTTCTTGACGCCGGGAGGCGTCTTGAAGAACAGCGGTGGGTACGTCGGTGTGTCACTGTCGGTGTGGGCCGTCGGGGGCGTTCTGACGCTCCTCGGAGCGCTTTCGTACGCTGAACTTGGGTGTATGCGGACTGGGGCGGGCGGCTTGTATGCCTACATTCGAGATGCCTTCGGCCCGGTCACCGCGTTCGTGTATGGGTGGACGTTGTTCGTCGTCATTGCCAGTGGCAGCGTCGCCGCATTGGCGACCGCGGCGGGCGACAACATGGCCGCGTTGGTGCCGGGGATCTCACCGGTCGGCCGGAAGCTCGTGGCGATGGCTGCCATCGCCTTCTTGGCGTTCATCAACGTCCGAGGAAC
>JAYVJS010000266.1:0-4689 GCA_043769075.1 Gemmatimonadota bacterium
GAATGATCCGGACTCGCCGAAACCCAATGGCTCGGAGGACGGCGATCTCACCGCTGCGCTCGTTGACCGCGATCGTCAGGATGGTACCGACCAGCAACACACCGACGACCAAGCTGATGGTGGCCAGAATCAACGAGAGCTGTTGGAAGTAGGCGAGGCGAGTTCGAAACCGAACCACCATGGCCGCGACACTGTTGACCTCGATGGTGGGATACGCCGCCGAGATTCGTTTCGCGGCAGCTTCGACATCAGCGCCGTCCCTGATCTTGACCATAACCATGGAGGCGACGTCGCGATCGGGAAGCCGGCCGAGCTGTTGCATGACCCGAAAGTTGACGCCGACCGAGCGCTGGCCCCGGGCGTCGTACAGCCACCGGACCGCGCCTCGAACCACCAGCCTGCGTTCAACGGCCGCTTGGGCCGACTGGGGATCGAGGCGGCCCAGAACGGTGACGGTATCGCCGATCTGCCAACCGATCGCGGCGACGACGGGCGCGCTCACCACGAGGCCGGTGGTATCCGAGGGCCCAAGATCCGCTCCCCGTTCCAGCTGGTAGAGGCCCTGCCCCGCCGGATCGACGCCATACCCAACGAGTGTAACCAAGCTATCGCCCGACGGGCTGTGAATCGAGCCGGCCACCACCGGGCCTGCGGTTTCGATATCGGGATCGGCCGCAAGGCCCGCGAGAACCGGGGTGATGTTGGCAATGGTGGCTTCAGTGTCGAAGGGCAAGGTGCCCTTGGGCGATAGCCGGATTTGAAATCCCCGGCTCAAGAGCATCTGGCTGAAGGAACGCTCCATCCCGCCCGACAGCATGACCATGTCGAGCAGAAGTGCCGCGGCCACCGCGATACCTAGCACCACGAGTCCAGTCCGAAACGGATGGCGGCGAAGGTTCTTGGTGACGAGCCTGAAGATCATGCGGCCCGCCGCCACAGGGCCAGGGGCCGGGCCCGGACCAGCCGGGCCGCCGCGATGGCTCCGGCGCCGATGCCCAACACGAGGGACAGGCCGACGCCGAGTGCTATGATATCGGGGGTCAGGTAGGCGAAGACAAGTGAGGTCTCAAACCGGCGCTGATAGACCCAGTTGGTGATCGCCCCCGCGGCCGCGGCCAGCCCGATGCCGACCACCGACCCGACCGCGGCAATCAGGGTGGCTTCGAGAACGAAGGCGGTGAAGATCGTGGTCCGGCTGATCCCGATCATCCGCATGACCGCGGCATCGAGGCGGCGCTCCTCGACCTTGAGCAGCATGATACAGAGCAGAAACACCGCACTCGCGACGATCGCAATCAGGCCGATGGCCCGATGAAACCGGCTCACCACCGCGAAGGTCTGGGACGACTCCGCGGCAATCGCGGCCGACGGGTAGGCACGGTATCCGAACGCCAGCTGATCGAGGCGGCGGGCGGCGCTGTCAGGCGAGACCGTTGGGGTGACCGCGACACTAATCCGGTCGACCCGGTCGGGATATCCGAGCATGGCCGCCAAATCGGGAAGATGAAACCGGACCTGGTATTCGCCGCGGAGGGCGGTGGCGGGGTCGGGCCTGGGGATGTAAATGGCCTCGACAACGAATCGACGTGACGGCTGGTCGGCCGCCGGCGTGAGGGAGATCGTATCGCCGATGGCGACCTTGAACCGGTCGGCGAGACGCTGTTCGACGGCCACGCCGGGGAGATCGGCCGAGAGGGCGAGTGCCAACCAGAGGAACTTCATGACAGGAGGTTACATCCTTGGGCCCTCGTTTCGCGAGCCTTGCCCAACCCAACAAGAGCGGCTAGTGTTGGCCCGCAATCGAGAGACAGGGCCTCCCGGAAGTTCGGTTCAAAGCCGACGCGGCCCCGCCACTGTAAGAGGGATCAGTTCGTTCGCGAGGTTTGTTGCCACTGGGCCAGGAATCGGCCACGGGAAGGCATCGCGAGCGACCCTCGAGCCAGGAGACCGGCCCTTGTCTCGCCCGCACGAATTCCCTCGGGGGAGGGAGCGGGGCGAGGCAACGTATCTTGTTGCCCCCGCCAGCGCCGTCACTGACGGAGCTCTTCGTTCGGGATACCCTCAGGTCCAGGTAACCCGCTATGTCCCGCATCATCCGTATCACCGCGGCCGTGGCCGCGCTCGTTGGCCCTTCGCATCTCTCCGCCCAGCAGCCCCGCGACTCGGTCCGGCTCCGAGAGCTGATCGTCACCGCGACCCGAGAAGTCGTTCCGGCCCGAGTCCGAGCCGCAGCCGCCGACCTGTTGACCGCCGACGAGCGGTCGCGTCGCCAGATCACTCGTCTTTCCGACGCGCTTCGGCTGCTGCCGGGCCTTGGACTCGTCGGGACGGGAGGGCTTGGCGGGACCACTTCGATCTTCACCCGCGGGGTCAACTCGAATCAGACATTGCTGCTGATCGACGGGGTCCGAGTCAACGACGCCAACGCCAACCCCGGCGCGTTGATCGGTGGGTTTGAATTCGGGGCGTCGGATCGTCTGGAGATTGCCCGAGGACCGCAGAGCACCTCCTTCGGCGGAGCAGCCATCGGAGGCGTCGTCGCCATTTCGAGCGCCTTTTCGGAGACTGGCACGAGTGTGACGGCCCGGACTGAGGCCGGAACATTCGGCAGCTACCGCGGCCGGGCCACCGTATCGGCAGGCCGAGGGCGGTTCCGAATGGTCAGTTCGGTCTCACTGGCCGATGTGCGGAACGAACGACCGAACAACGGTTACGACCAGCGGACCGAGGCGGTGGGGTTGGAATTCCGGGCCTCGCCATCGGTGACCATCGGAGGGTCGTTTCGAGGCCTCCAGCAGACGGTTGTGAGCCCCGGGGACATTCGCACCACCAATACGACGCCGGTCGGCACCACGCTGTTCGATCATTCACTCGCGACGGTGTACCTGAGCGCCCAGCCGACCCGGCTGTGGTCCACTCGGCTGACGTTAGGCGGTCAAGGATACTTTCTCCGAGGTACCAGCCGGTTCGACGGCAGCGACGAGTTCGTTTCTCGGCTGAAAACCACGCGGTGGGTGGCCGACTGGCAGCATCGGTTGGCCATTGGTTCCATGGTAGCCGCCATCGCGGGTGTGAATGCGGAGTGGAGCGAGGTGACCGACACCGATGGAGCGAACGACGAGCGGCTCCAAGCCGGCTATGCCGAGGTTACCGTGACCCCGGACCCCAACCTGGTAATTTCGGCGGGGGCTCGGTACGACGACTACACCACCTTCACGGCGAGGACGACCGGGCGGCTGACGGCGGCGTACTTCATTCCGGCCGCCCACCTCAAATTGCGCGGCACACTCGGGACGGGCTTCATGCCGCCGAGTCTCGCGGCCCGGTATGGCAGTCCGTTCCAGAGGGCGAACCCGAGTCTCCGACCGGAACGATCGCGGGGCGTGGACGTTGGGGTCGATCGCTTCTTCGATGGGGGCCGGACCGCGGTTGGCGTGACGCTTTTTGAGAACCAGCTCGCCGATCTGATCGGGTTCGAATCCGCCCAGTTTCCCGACCTCGGTCGGAGCGTCAACATTGCTCGGGCCCGGACCCGGGGGGTGGAAGCGTCGGCTCGCACCGAGCGAGGGGCGTTCGACGGCAGGCTGAGCTACACTTTCACGGACGCGATTGACCTGGGGGCCGTCGGCACCGAGGAAGAGCGACTGATACGGCGGCCCCGCCACGCGGTCGCGGCCGACCTCAGCTACCGGCGGCGGGCGGTGACGGTTGGGCTCGGGCTATTTGGGGCGCTGGGCCGGGAAGACAGCGACTTCAATGACTTCCCGTTCCAGCGGGTCAATCCGGGCGACTACGTCGACGCCCGGGTTTACGGTGGGTGGGCCCTCGGGTCAGGCGTCGCCGTGGAAGCGCGAGTCGAGAATATTTTTGGGACTCGTTACGAGGAGGCCTACGGCTTTCCGGCACTCGGCCGGCGAGTGGCCGTTGGGCTTGGGATCAACCGTTAGGTTCTGATGGCGATTGCCTTGTCGTGGAGTACCGGGAAG
The DNA here is from genome assembly GCA_043769075.1 of Gemmatimonadota bacterium. Lineage (GTDB taxonomy): Bacteria > Gemmatimonadota > Gemmatimonadetes > Gemmatimonadales > GWC2-71-9 > SHZU01. The sequence goes on from JAYVJS010000266.1 coordinate 3,987, forward strand.
GACGCGGCCTGGTCACTGCATCTGCTTCGGCAGCAGGGGCGTGAGGTCACAGCCCTGATCTCGACGGTGACCCGGGACTTCGACCGGGTGGCGGTCCACGGGGTCCGACGAAGTGTCCTTCGCTACCAAGCGGCGATGGTCGGATTGCCGTTGTTCGAGGTGGAACTGCCACATCCCTGCTCGAACGAACTCTACGAGTTCGCGTTCGGCGAAGCCCTTCGGAACGTCCGAGAGCAAACCGGGATCTCCGGCGTGGCATTCGGCGACATTTTTCTGGCTGACGTTCGCGCCTACCGCGAACGACTGCTCGAGCCCCTCGACTTGATCCCCGAGTTCCCTCTGTGGGGGATGCGCACGGATTTGATGATTCGGAACATGCTCAGGGCCGGCGTCGTGGCCCATGTCGCCTGCCTCGACCCCGCGAAAGTTCCGGCCCGCTTTGCCGGCTGGGCGATCGACCGGGAGTTCTTGGACGCCCTGCCACCGGAGGTCGATCCCTGCGGGGAGAACGGCGAGTTTCACACCGTCGTGTCCGACGGCCCGATGTTCTCCGCTCCGCTCCGCCTGATTCCGGGCGAGGTAGTCGAACGGGAGGGGATCGTGTATGCCGATTTCACCCTTACCGCACCGGTCATTGAATGAACCAGCCGATCATTTCGCCGTGCCGGCAGATTTGCCGGATCGGCGTCGACAATCTCTGCGA
>JAYVJS010000267.1:0-3900 GCA_043769075.1 Gemmatimonadota bacterium
CTTCCTCGATCGCTAAGTCGGCTTGCCGGCGGATGGCGCGATCCATCGAGTCGTCCGAGTCGGGCACCATGCCCCCGGTGTCGACGACCCAAAACGAGCGGCCGTTCCACTCCGCGTCGCTGAAATGGCGGTCACGAGTGGTCCCGGGTTGATCCGCGACGATGGCTTGGCGGCCTCCGACGAAGCGATTAAACAGGGTCGACTTGCCAACGTTCGGCCGGCCGACGATTGCGACAGTTGGCTTACTCATCGAGTGCGTCCACGAAATACTTCGAAAGCCGAATCGGCATCGGCACCGTGGCCAGCAGCTCGGTCAACGGCAGGTTGTCAATAAAGAGATGGTCATCATTCAAGGCCTCGCCGGGCAACAGGGCGAGGTCGAGGTCGGTCCGGCCGGCCAGCGCCGCCATGAAGTCACGGCCCGGCAACAGACCCGCCGTCGTGACCCGGGGTCCAAACAGCGTGTTCTCGATCGGGATCAGCTCGATCGTGGCTCCCGACACCCGGGTCAGTGGTTCGAGGACTTGGGGCATCAAGGCACCCATCGAGACCCCGGTCAGGACCCCGACTTTCTTGCCCCGCCACTGGGCGAACTCCCCGGCCGACTCGGCAATCTCCTGTTGGAGGAACCGGACCGCCCCCACCCCGTTCTCCACCTGCTCGAAGGCGCCGTAGAACGACGCCGGCGGGAGTTCGAGCTCGGCGCGGAGATACAACTCGTCGGCACCGTGAACCCAGGTAATGGCCCGTTCGGCCTTGGCCCGGGAGCCCCACCGTTCAACCGTCGCGACGGCATCCCGGCACTCCGCAACGGTCGGCTCGCGACAGAGGCTGTGCTTGCTGAATTCGGTCAACCCGACCGGGACCACCGACACACTCAGCACCTCGGGACCAAAGTCGTAGAGATCCGCGAGCGACCGCTCCAGCACCGGGCCGTCGTTGACCCCCGGCGACATCACGATTTGGGTATGGAACTGGATCCCGTGGTCGGCGAAATGGCGCATTTGAGGAATGATGTCTGGCGCGGTCGGGTTTCGGAGCAGGTACCGTCGGGTCATCAGCTCGGTGGCGTGGACCGACACGTACAACGGCGAGAGCCGGTAGGCGATAATCCGCTCGACGTCCTTTGGCTTCAAATTGGTAAGGGTCGCGAAGTTCCCGTAGCGGAAGGACAGCCGGAAGTCGTCATCCCGGATGTAGAGCGCCTCCCGGAGGCCGGCTGGATTGCCGTCGACGAAGCAGAAGTCGCACCGATTGGCGCACCGGCGGATCCGCGGTGGCTCGAGGGTCAGCCCCATCGGGTCGTCCAGGTCGCGCTCGATCTCGAACGCCAGTTCCTCGCCGTCCGGTTGACGGACGTGGAGGAGGAACTCCTCGTCGGCTGTGTGGAACTCCCAGTCAAGGAAGTCATCGAGTTCGGTGCCGTTGACGCTGACGAGCTCCGAGCCGGTTACCAGGCCCAGTTGATCGGCAATCGATCCCGGCGTTACTGCGGCCACACGAATCACGAAACATCCCCGTTGGAGAATCCGGCCAAAACCTAAGGGGATAAAGATGGCCCTATCGGCTTGTTTTTACAAGACTTACCCCATCAGACCTCACCTCATTTCTACCCAGGATTGCCTTGAGAATCGGATTCGAAATCTGGCGCTCGACCGTAATGGCGTACACCGCCTCCCGGACCGCCTCGGTCTGTCCAAATCGACGGACCCCGTACCGCTGCACCACGTCTCGATGAACGAGCGTGGAGGCCGCGAACGCGCCCAAACCTTCCTCCCCAAACACCTTCAGCACGGCGCTGTCCTCGATTTCGGCCACGATCAGCGGCTCGATCCGTTGGGCCGCCAGCCAGCTGTCGAGCCCGCGCCGGAGCGCGGTATTGGTCGTCGGCAGCAGGACCCTGGCCTGATGGAGGCTCCCGGGAAACCGCTTCCGCAGCAGAGCCGCCTGGGCGGGGACCGCATAGAAGCTGACCCCGCCCTCGAGAACGAGGTGGCTGTGGGTTCGGATGTGGAGACTGGCTGGGGCCGGGGCATCAGCGAACACGGCATCGAGTTCGTGGATGGCCAGATCGGCGATCAGGCGGTCGAGCTTGGCCTCGTGAACGACCACCCGGGTGGCCGGGGTGTACTCAAACGCCGGCCGCAGGAGGCGATGGACCAGCAGCTTCGGGAGGGCGTCTACGACCCCGATGCGGAGCGGCGCCAGGCGATCGGGTGACCGACCGGCCAGGGCGTCCTTCAGCCCCTGCCCCATCGAGAAGATCTCCTCGGCGTACCGAGCCACCATCCGGCCGACATCGGTCAGCTCGAGCCGCCGGCCCCGGCGAACCAGCAGGGCCACTTTGAGGCTCCGCTCCAGCGTCTTGATCTGGGCGCTGACCGCGGGCTGAGTCAGGTTCAGCTCCAGGGCGGCCTCCGCGATGCTCCCGCGCTTGGCCACGGTCCAGAAGTACAGCAAGTGGTGATAGTTGAGCCAGGCCATCCGACCACTCTCCGTTGAGCCGATTCCACAAAATCTAACCATTGAAGCAATAACGTGAATTTGCTAACTCATCGACTCCCCTCTAACTTGGCCCCATGAACGTTTCCATCTGGATGTGGATCGGCTTCAACGCCTTCGTACTCCTGTTGCTCGCCCTCGACCTAGGCGTCTTCCACCGAAAAGCCCACGAGGTCTCGATCAAGGAGGCCACTGTCTGGTCGGTGATCTGGGTCACCTTGGCCATGGCCTTCAACGGCTGGATTTGGTATACCTGGGGGTCGGGGCCGGCCTTGGAGTTTCTGACCGGCTACTTGATCGAGAAGTCGTTGTCGATCGACAACATCTTCGTCTTCGTGATGTTGTTCGGCTATTTCGCGGTCCCCAAGCAGTACGAGCACCGGGTCCTGTTCTGGGGTATTCTCGGCGCCTTGGTCATGCGCGGCATCTTCATCGGCGTCGGAGCCTACGTCCTCGAGCAGTTCCATTGGGTGTTGTACGTCTTCGGGGCGATCCTGATCCTGACCGGGTACAAGATGCTCCGCCGGCAGGAGTCGCACTCGCCCGAGAACAACCCCGTCCTCCGCTGGCTCCGCCGGGTCGTCCCGCTAGCCGATCGTTACCATGGCCAGGCTTTCTGGATTCGCGAGGGTGGGCGGTGGGTCGCCACCCCGCTCTTTTTGGTCCTGGTGATGGTCGAATTGACCGACCTCGTCTTTGCGATCGACTCAATCCCGGCGATCTTCGCCGTGACTCGAGAGCCGTTCCTGGTCTACACCTGTAACGTCTTCGCCATCCTCGGGCTCCGCTCGATGTACTTCCTTCTGGCTGGTGTCGTCCATCGATTCGTCTACCTCAAGTATGGATTGGCGGCGGTCCTCTTGTTCGTCGGCGTCAAGATGATGATCATCGATCTCTGCAAGATTCCGACGGCGGTGTCGTTGGCCATCGTGCTGGGGACGATCGCGACGTCAATCGCGGCGTCGCTGATCAAGACCCGACGAGGCGAGGCCGCGCCCTGATCAGCCCCTAGCGGGGCGGGCCGGCATATTTGTCGCCGCGGACCACTTCGACGGTGGTGACGTAGCACACCACCGCATAGTACGGGAAGTATCGCTCCATGACGCGCTCGATCACTCGATCGGCCACCGCGGCGGTAACGATGGTTTCGACTCGCACGTTGGCGCCCGGGGGATCACTTGCCCGCATCCCCCTGGAGCCCGCGCCGCGACCTTCGAGAATCGTCCAGCCGGTTGCCCCAAGTTGCTTGAGATCCGCCACGAGCTGCGGCTCGAGCACCGGCTCGGCCACGATGGTCACCAGTTTGAGTGGCGTCGTCGCCATGGGTCAGATCCTTTGCGCGAGCCAGAGTGCGGTCCAGTAGTACAGGGGAATCCCGGCGATCAGGTTGAACGGAAA
>JAYVJS010000268.1:0-3649 GCA_043769075.1 Gemmatimonadota bacterium
GGCGGCGTCCGAGGGCGTGGGGGCCGCTCGGAGTCCGAGGAGTTTGGCGACCATGAATCCAACCTGGGGCTTCTGGGCGGCACCCCGCCCGACGATGGCCTTCTTGATGCTGGCCGGCGGGTACTCAAACACCGGAATCCCCGCCAAGGCCCCAGCCAGCAGAATAACTCCCCGGGCATGGCCGAGCACCGCGGTCGTGCGGGCGTTCGTCCCGTAGAAAATATCCTCGACGGCCAACGCACTGGGCCGATGTCGGGCAAAGAGCTCGGTCAGTCCCTCGTGGATGGCGAGGAGGCGCATCGGCAATGGGGTTCGAGCGGTGGTCCGAATCACACCGCATTCGATCAGGCGACCGATCCGGCCCGGCTGATCGGTCGCCACGACTCCGTAGCCGACGATCGCGGTTCCCGGATCGATTCCGAGAACCCTCACGCCCCCGCTTCGGCCATCGTGGCGGTGTCGATGTCGAAGTTCGCAAAGACTTTCGAGACGTCGTCCTGGTCTTCCAACATCTCAATCAGTTTGATCAACTTGACGGCGTCGACCCCCTCGACCTTGACGGTGTTCTTCGGCACCATCGCGATTTCCGCCGACTCGACCCGATACCCCTTGGCCTTGAGCGCGTCCTGTACGAGGTGGAGGTCATTCGGCGTCGTGGTGACGATGTACTGCTCGCCTTCCGTCGCAAAATCCTCCGCTCCGGCCTCCAAAGCCGCCTCCAATGTGGTGTCCTCGGGCGACCGGACTGCCTCGAGAAAGATCAGCCCCTTGCGGTCGAACATCCAAGCCACCGAATTGGTGGCCCCAAGGTTCCCGCCGTTTTTGGTGAACGCGTGGCGAACTTCGGCCACGGTCCGATTGGCGTTGTCGGTGGTGCCTTCGAGATAGATCGCCGCCCCTCCCGGCCCATAGCCCTCGTAGGTCACGTCCTCGTAGACCGCGCCTTCGAGTTCACCGGTGCCTTTCTTGACCGCCCGCTCAATGTTCTCGTTCGGCATGTTCACTGCCCGGCCGGCGTCGATAGCGGTCCGGAGGCGCGGGTTTCCCCCGGGGTCGCCGCCACCGGCCTTGGCGGCGACTGTGATCTCGCGAATACACTTGGTCCAAACCGAGGCCCGCTTGTTGTCGGTTGCGGCCTTCTTGTGCTTGATTTGTTTCCACTTGCTATGGCCCGCCATGGATCGATCCTCAGGGTGTTCTACCCCACAACTTAGAGGCATTTTGGTCGGGGCGGGAGGCTACCGCAGGGCCTTCGCCGCCTTTTGGATGAGGTCGGCGGCGTCGACGCCGACGGTCTCTCGAACCGGTCCAACCAACCCAGCCAGGAGGGGCCCAGCCGGCCCAGCGGGGACGGTCTTGAGCTGATCGATGACCCGGGCCAGCCCCCGTTTCAGGGGCAGCGGCAAGGCGAGGCTCGAGATCCGTTGCTCCAGAAGCCCGACCCGCCGGCGGTAGGGCCGCTCGGTTGCCCCGGTGGCCGATCCAAGGTCCTCGGCGACGTGAACCACCAGCCAGAGGGCAAACAATCCATCTCGCCGGGGCCCCCGTGGTGCCGCGGTCATCAATTCGATCAGCGCCCGGGTTGCCGCGGTCAGCATCGATCAGCGGGGAAGCCGGCGGATCGCATCAAACACCTCGTCGGGCCGGATGTCGATCAAGCACCGGTGATGCCCCAGCGGGCATTTTGGCCCTCCCATGGCACTACATGGGCGACATGGCAACGGCCGTTCCAACACCGTCGCCCGGCCGCCGTAAGGATAGAAGCCGAATTGCCGAACCGTCGGGCCGAACAACGCCACGACTGGGGTCTGAACCGCGGTCGCGAGGTGCATCAGGCCGGTGTCCCCGCTGACCGCCCGGCGGGCGAGCTTCAGGAGGGCGGCGCTGCCGGGAAAGTCGAACAACCCCGCGGCGTTGCCGGCGTTTTCCACTCCGGCGGCGGCGACATCGTCCCCGAGTTGCCGCTCGGCGGGCCCGCCGAGGATCACAACGTCCGATCCGGTCGTCGTCAACTGAGTCACCAGGTGCTGCCAATGCCGGAGTAGCCACCGCTTGGTCGGGTGCTGCGCCCCTGGACAGATCGCGATCAACGGCCGGTCCTGGCCGAGACCGCGTTCCTTGAGAAACTGTTGCGCGCCCTCCATCGCTTCACGGCGGACAAAGAACTCGAGCGGTTGGCCGCTCGGGGTCACTTCGAGGCTTTGGGCCGCGTCGAAGTACCGTTCGGCGACCGGTCGCCGATCCCGATAGCGATCTTGCTTGGTCCGAATCAACCAGGCCCGGGCGAGTCGGTGTTTGGGATAGCCAGACCAGCTGCCACCGACCATGAGCCGAAGCATCCGGGACCGGAGGTTCCCGTGGAGGTCAAGCTGGTGGCTGAACTTTTCCGCCTTGAGGCGGTCAGCGAGCGCTCCGAGCGACGTGGCCGGGTCGTATCCGATGACCGCGGCGATTCGAGGATTGTCGGAGACCAGCGAGGTGAACGCGGTTTTCGTCACGAAGGTGATCCGGGCCTCCGGGTGGCGTTCCCGGAGGGCCCGGATCAGGGGCGTGGTCAACAGCACGTCGCCCATCGAACTGAATCTGACGATCAGGATGCGGAGGGGCACGAGGGTTGGGAAGATAACGTCCTATTAGGTTTGCTCCATGCAAGATCGGGTGGCGCGACGGCTGTTTGGGATGGTGTGGCCCTATCGGGGCCTCTTTTCCCTGAGCATTGTGGCCACCCTGGCGGCTTCGCTGCTCGACGGTGTCACCATCGTCATCTTGATCCCGCTCCTCAAAACCTTGTTCGGCACCGCCGGGCAACTTGCCCAAGCGCCCACCCAACTTGAAGCGATCACCCACCGATTCCTTGCGCCGATCATCGGCGGCGCCGACCCGGCGACCGCGGGCACCCGGCTGGTGGTCCTCCTCCTCGGCGGGCTTTTGCTAAAGAACGCCTGCACCTACGCGGCCGGCCAACTGTCGGTGGCGGTCCAAGAGGGTTTGGTTCAGGATCTTCGGGTCGCCCTATACCGCCACCTGTTGACGATCGACTTGGGGTTTTTTCAGCGGACCCGGCAGGGCCAGCTCATTTCGGGAATCATCTCCGATGCCGACCAATCCAAGCAGGCCGTGACGGCGGCGCTGGTATCGTTCTTCCAGAACGCCGTGCTGATCGCCACCTCGCTGGTGATCCTGTCACTCAGCTCTTGGCGGCTGACCCTGGTCACCGTCGCGGCGGCACCGGTGCTCGTCATTGGGATCCAGCAGCTGCTTCGGCGGCTCCGGCGCTACGCGGGTGAATGGGCGGAAGAGCGGGGGCAGCTGACGTCGACGGTGACTGAACGGCTGGGAGCGATCAAGTTGATTCGCGCCTCCGGCGCTGAAGCCCAGGAGGTGGCTCAGTTCGCGGCGCAAACCGATCGCTACCGGAAGCGGCTGATCCGGACTCAGCGATTCTCGACCTTGACCCATCCCGTCAGCGAGGTATTCGGGGGTTTCGTTATCATCCTCATTATCTGGGCCGGGGCCCACCCAGCGATTGTCGGGGCTACCCTGAGCCCCGAGGTGACGATCGGGTTTCTCGTCGTCGCGCTCAAGATGATGGCGCCGATCAAAGCCCTGTCCCAGTTCCCGACCGTCATGGCCATCGCGCTGGCAAGCG
>JAYVJS010000269.1:0-7979 GCA_043769075.1 Gemmatimonadota bacterium
TGCCTCGTCGGCCACGCCGATGACGGTGAATGGGGTCCGATTGAGGGTCACCGACTTACCGACGATGGCCGGATCGGCTCCGAGCTGGCGGCGCCACAACCCATGACTCAACACGACCACCGCCGCCGATCCGGGCCGGTTCGTTTCGTCCCGAGAAAAGAACCGGCCGAGGGCCGGTCTGGCGCCGAGCAGCGGGAGCAAATTGTCCGATACCAACTGGGCTCGAAGCGACCGGCCGGCCAGTCCCCGCCAACTCACCTCGGCCTCGGCAATCCCCGCGACATCGGCGGTGGCCGCCCGGGATCTTAAATATTGGAACTCGTCAAAGGAAACGAACGCGGAGCTGTTGTAGCTCGAACGATTCTGGGCCCCCTCCACGTGAAGGTACACGTTCCGCACCGTGCCGGGGTCGGTCACCGGCAGGGGCCGAAAGAGCACCGCATGCATCAGGGTAAAGAGCCCAACGTTGGCCCCCATCCCAAGCCCGATCGTCAGCACGGCGGTCAGGGCGAATCCCGGGTACTTCTTGAAGGACCGAAAAGCGATCCGGCTATCGCGAAGCACTTGGTCGAGCATTTGCCAGCCGCGTTGGTCGCGGGCCTCCTCACTGATTTGGGCCGCCCCGCCGAGTTCCAGCCGGGCCCGGCGCCGGGCCTCGACGGGACTGTGCCCTTCCTGCTGGAAGCGCTCGATCAAGTTGGCCTGGTGGAATCGAATCTCGTCGGCGAGTTCCTGTTCCAACGCATCCCGGTGCCAGAGCGACCGCCATCGCATCCGGAGGCGATCGAGCAGTCGAAGTCCTGAGCTTCTCATGGAAGAGCCTCCTGGGCGGCCAGAACCCATCCGACCGCTTCGGTAACCCGCTGCCATTGGGCCATTTCGGTCTTCAGCCGGCCGTGACCGGCTCGGGTCAGCGAATAAAACTTGGCCCGGCGGTTATGGTCGCTGGTGCCCCATTCACTTTGGATCAGCCCTCGATACTCGAGCCGGTGGAGGGCGGGGTAGAGCGACCCCTGGAGGACCTGGAGGACGTCGCGGGAAAGCTGGTGGATCCGAAGCGAGACGCCGAACCCGTGCATCGGGCCCAGCGCCAGCGACTTGAGGATCAGCAGGTCGAGGCTGCCCTGGAGGATCTCGGTTTCTTTGGCCATCGCGTTCTCCTAGATGTTCGACAGGAGAACGGGTCGGGGGCCAAAAAAGTTTCCGCTCAGGGCTTTTTGACCGCCGCGAGCACCAGCTCCAAGGCTCGTTTGGCGACCAGTCCGCCGACGTTCGCCGATTCCGGCGATCGGTTATCCGCCGTCGCCACGGTCACGTCCGACGCCGGGCAATGCCGGGCCGTGGTGCCCCAAAAGCCGCTGTGTCCGTAACACAGCTCAGTGCCGATCTTGCCGCGACTGATCCCCATGCCGTAACCCGAGACCGAATCGGGGCCGAGACTTGGAGTCGATGGGGCCAACATCGCGTCAAGGATGCCGGGTTTGGTCAGGATTTCGCCCCGGACCAAGGCCCGATAGAACCGGGTCAGGTCGGCCAGGTTGGTGACGATGCCGCCGCCGCCGTAGAGGTCGTGGGACGCGTCGAGCCGGTAGCTGTCGGTGCTGTCGAGGTACTGATGTGCCCGGGCGGGCGTGCCCGGCGGCACCGAATCGAGGGTTTCGAAGTAGGTATGGGCCAGGCCGACCTTGGGATAGTTGACGAGGGTGGCCACCGCCCGGCTCATCGAGAGTCCGGTGGTCCGTTCGAGCAACTCGGCTAACAGGATGTAGCCGGTGTCGGAGTAGTGATACACCTCGCCGGGTTTGCCGTAGGGCGCCCCCTTGTCGACTGCGAAGGTCAACTGCTCGGGCCTGGTCCAACGGTGGGAGAAGTCGGCCCCGATGGCGGCGGCGTATTCGGGAGCCATTGCGTAGTCGAAGATCCCGCTGGTATGGGTCAGCAGGTGTCGGACCGTGATGGCCTCGCTGTCGTAGCCGTCCCGGCGGAGCTCCGCCAACGATTCGGGCGAGAGGTGCTTGGCAATCGCATCGTCGAGTCCAACCTTGCCGTCCTCGACCAACCGGAGGACCGCGGTCGCGACGTAGGTTTTGGTGTTGCTCGCGATCCGCATCGTATGGTCGGGTTGGAGCTTCTCGCCCGTGGATCGATCGAAGAGGCCGGCCGCGCCTTGCCAATCGAGCCCGATCGACGGCGCCTGGACCCGCACAATGAGGCCGGGAATCGAGGGAGTCGCCGCGACGGTGCTGTCGACGAGGGCCTGAAGAGTCTGGGCGAGGTCGGGGGTCTTAGGCCCGGCACAGGCCCCGAGCACGAGCCAGCTGAACCCAGCGAATGGAAATCTCATCCATCAATTTCCTCCCAGACGCGGGTTGGCGCAACCCGGATGGTATCCGAGGGCGCCGGCGTTCGCTACATTCGCTTAGTCACGATCCAGGGAACTGATGTCCATGCTCACTCGCGCAATCAGGACCGGGCTGGTTTTGGTTGGCGCTGTTGGTTGCAGGCCCGAACCGAAGCCGCCCGAATCGGCGACCCAGTATCCGGTCGATCCGAGAATCGACCGTTTGGTTGATTCCCTCCGAGTAGCCCGGAAGATCCCGGGGGTTTCGGTCGCGGTGATGCGCGATGGCGCCATCGTCCACGCCCAGGGCTATGGGTACGCCAACGTGGAGCATCAGGCAAAGGCAACGCCCGAAACGATCTACCAATCCGGCTCGCTCGGGAAGCAATTCACCGCGACCTTGATCATGATGCTCGTTGCGGACGGCAAGGTCGGCCTCGACGATCCGATTCGAAAGTATCTGCCGGAGGCCCCGAAGACCTGGGCGCCGATCACGATCCGCCGAATGCTCAGTCACACCTCGGGCCTCGGCGACTATCCCGACAGCATGAACTATCGCCGTGACTACACCGAAGACGAGCTGCTCCGGATCGTCTATCAGTCGCCCCTGTTGTTTCCGGCCGGGTCCAAGTACAGCTACAGTAACCTGGCCTACCTGACCCTCGGTGCCATGGTCCGGAGGGTGACCGGCCGTTTCTATGGTGACCTCCTGGCTGAGCGGATCTTCCAGCCGCTCGGCATGGCCACCAAGATCATCAGTGAATCCGACATCGTTCCCCACCGCGCGGCAGGCTACGTCCTGAAGGATGGACTGCTCAAAAACCAAGATTGGGTGTCGCCCTCGCTCAACTCAACCGCCGACGGGGCTCTGTACTTCACGGTGCTTGACCTCGCCAAATGGGACGCCGCCCTCGGCTCGGAGCGGCTGGTGAAACGGGGGGTTCTCGAGCAGATGTGGACCCCCACGCCACTGAACGACGGCTCCACCTCTCCGTATGGCTTCGGATGGGGCATCGGCGCGGTCAACGGCAGGCGGTTGGTCGAGCATAGCGGAGGGTGGCAAGGATTCCTCACCCACATCGTGCGCTACCTTGATGACCGGGTGACCGTCGTGGTCTTGCTCAATCTGGCCGCCCCTGATTCTCAACCGGGCGACATCGCCCACCGGATCGCGGAGTTGGTCGACCCTTCCTTGAAAGCGAAATCGGTTCCATGAGCAAACTGTTAGGCAAGGTCGCGGTAGTGTCCGGGTCCGGCCGCGGAATCGGCCGAGCGATTGCGCTCAAACTGGCCTCCGAAGGCGCGGCGGTCGTGGTGAATGATCTCGACCCGATCCCGGCCGACGAGACGGTGGCGCTGATCAAGGCTGCCGGCGGCCGGGCGGTGTCCTGCAACGGCAGCGTGACCGAAACCGGATTCGCGGAGCGGTTTGTTAAAACCGCTGTCGACACCTTCGGTGGGCTCGACATCATCATCAACAATGCGGGCTACACCTGGGACAACGTCATCCAGAAGATGACCGACGAACAGTGGGATGCGATTCTCGACGTCCACCTCAAGGCGCCGTTTCGAATTCTCCGGGCTGCCGGCGAGTTCATTCGGGCCGCGGCCAAGAAGGAGTCGGAAGAGGGCCGGCCGGTCTATCGAAAGGTGGTCAATATTTCCTCGGTGTCGGGCACCTCGGGCAATGCCGGCCAAGCCAACTACGCGGCGGCCAAATCGGGCGTCAACGGTTTGACACGGGCTTTGGCTAAGGAATGGGGCCGGTACCGGGTCAACGTCAATTCAGTCGCGTTCGGAATGATCCACACTCGGATGACTGCGGCAAGCGCGGACGGCAACACGACCATCGACATCGGCGGCCGCCAGATCAAGGCGGGGGTCAACCCCGATATCGTCAAATTCATGGAGAAGATGATTCCGCTGGGCCGGCCCGGAACGCCGGAGGAAGCAGCCGGCGCCGTCTACCTGTTCTGCATTCCGGAGTCCAACTACGTCTCCGGTGAGGTCCTGATCTGCGGCGGCGGCTACAAGATGTAGCTAGTCGCGATAATCGGGCGCCTCGCGGTCGAGAAGCCGCTTTAACGCTTCGAGGTGTTTCCGGGGCTGGTCGACCGCGTCCGGATTGCTGTTGATCGCCTTGACCATCTCGGTGATGACCCGTTCTGGGATCGGCCGGAGCGGGCGCCCGGTCGACATCGCCAACACCTGCACCATCGCGGCGCGTTCCAAGAAGTAGAGATCGTTCCAGGCGGCGTGGATTGACGGGCCGGTCACAATCACGCCATGGTGACCAAGGAACAGGATCGTCTTGTCGCCCAAGGCGGCGGCCATCCGGTCGCCCTCGGAGTGATCGAGGGCCAGCCCTTCGTAATCGTCGAGGTAGGCGATTCGGCCGGCAAACTGGAGGGCGTTTTGAGATACCATCTCCAGTCGCCCGGTTTCGATGATGGTCAGCGCCGTAGCGTACAGCATGTGGGTATGGAGGACCGCTCGTGCCGCAGGATGCTTGACGTGGAGGCGCGAGTGGATGAAGAACGCGGTGTCCTCGACGACGTTGGTGCCTTCGAGCACTTCGCGGTCCGAGTTGGCTAGGACCAGACTGCTGGCCTTGAGTTCCCGCCAATGGTAGCCGAGCGGGTTGACCAAGAATCGGTGGCCGGTCGGCTCGACCGAGTAGCTGAAGTGGTTGTCGATCCCTTCGTTCAGGCCAAGCCGCTCGGCCGAACGAAGCGCGGCCGTCAAGTCGACCCGGTCGGGATAGTACGACGGGATGGTCATGGTTAGATCGGCTTTTCCGCCATCAAGGCGAAGGTGTTTCCGTCGGGATCGTTGAAGAAGGTCATCCAAAGCTCATAGGTCGGCGCCCGATGCACGACGTGGGGTTCGTCTCGAAAGGTAACGCCCCGGGCCTTGAGCTCGGCGTAGGTCGCCGGGACGTCGGCCACCTTGTAGTATAGTACCGAACTCGGGTGGTCGAACTCCGGCTTCTCGGCTTTGGAGAGCATGAACCGGGTGGCCCCGCATTGGAAGAACGCCAACCCCGGAAACGCAAACAAGAACGGCAGCCCCAACTGGTCTCGATAGAACACGGTAGCCCGCTCGACGTCCGTCACCACAATCGCTACCTGCCCGAGTGTTGCCTCCTCAAGAGCCGCCATGTCTCCCCCTTAGCTTTACCAGCCCAGTTTGATGTTGTACCCTTGTGCCGAGTGCCGAGTGTCGAGCCCATAACCATTAGCTAAGCTAACGAATTCCCGTGCCCCGTCCAGACCGCCCCGGCGATTGTCTGCCTGCGCCAGCTGAGGTCGCGACCCGACTCCATTCGGCGGCGATTCATTTGCTCCGGCGACTCCGGGTCGAGGATGCCGCGACCGGCTTGACCGGGCCCCAGGCCTCGGCACTTTCGGTGGTCGTCTTTGGTGGTCCGGTGACGCTTGGGGATCTGGCCCGAGCCGAGCAGGTCCGTCCGCCGACGATGTCCCGCTTGGTCGCCGGGCTGGTCCGGTCCGGATTGGTCGCCACCCGCCAGGATCCGGTTGATCGCCGGGTCATCAGGATTCGGGCTACAGCCAAGGGTCGGAGTCTGCTACAAGCAGGCCGGGGCCGCCGGGTCAAGCGGCTGGCCAAGGACCTCGAACAGCTAGGCGACGGGGCGTTTCGCGCCCTGGCCGAGGCGATGCCGACGATCGAACGACTGTCCCGGCCATCTGACGCCCCTCCGGTCCGGAAAGGCCATGAGTGAGCGGCTGGATGTCGGGGCCAGGCTCGCGATCGGTGTCGTGGCTGTGGGAGAGGACGGCATTTGGCCATGACCTCGACTACGTTCAACGCTGAACTGCGAACGGGGACTCCATGGGTAGATTGTGGCTGGTCGGTCTGGTCCTAGGATCCGGTGCCTGCTTGTCGGTCGAGCCGCCGGATCCCAGCAAGCAGACCGTCGCTGTCGTTGCGGGGCGAGTGATCCGCGGGGATGGTACCGGCGTCGGCGGGCCTCAACTCACGATCCAACTGTTGGGAGAGGTGACCGGCGGGTCTGCCCAACTGATCGCCAGCGTATCGGGCTTGGCGCTGGATGACGGTCGCTTCGTCCAAGCGTTTTACGTCAATGGTTTTTCGCCCCAGATTGGTTCGACCAGAATCTCGGTCGTCGCGCCGCCTGGGACCGGCCTTCAAGGTCGGGATACCTCGGGAATTCCCGTCAAGCTGGTGCAGGGCCAGCAGCCGACCGACACGACCTATGTCCAGATAACTCTCCCGCCCCGGTAAGGTCCTGGGGCGTCGCGAGACTACCCCAGGGTATGCCGAGCGATCGAGAGGCCCAGTTCGACCGGATCATCGCGTCCGATGGGGCCGCCCTTCGGCGACTGGCGCTGACCTACGGGCAGACCGCTGCCGACGCCGATGACCTCTTCCAGGAAATCTGTTTTGCCCTCTGGAAATCGCTTCCGTCGTTCCGGGGCGAGTGCAGCGAGCGAACCTTTGCCTTTCGGATCGGCCACAACCGCGGGCTGACCTTCCGGGCCCGCCGCCGGGCGCCGGCCGCCGAACTTCCCGATGATCTCAGGGACGAGAGCCCGGGCCCGGAGTCACTCACCACCAAATCCATGAATCGGGACCGCTTGCTGGCGGCGGTGCGGCGGCTCACCCCGGGCCACGCCCAGGTCGTCATGCTGAGCCTTGAGGGGCTGCCCCATGCCGAGATTGCCCTCGTCCTGGGCGTTACCGAGAACAATGTCGCAGTTCGATTGACGCGGGCTCGCCGAGAGCTCCGCGCGCTTCTTGAAGGGGAGGGAGCATGACCGCGATTCAGGAGCGAGACTGGGAAGGACTGGCCCGCCAGTGGCGGGAGCCGGACCACCGGCCCGACGTCCGGTGGGTGCACGCCGCGGTCGATCGCCACACCCGGGGACTCCGGTGGCTGGCCGCGGTCGAGGGTCTGGTGACGGTGGCCGGACTGGCGTTCGCGACCGCGGTGATCGTGTCGAACCGGACCACGGCGGCGGCTGGGTTGGGTTTGGCTGCGATTCTCCATACCGTGTTCGTTGCCGGCTTCAGCTTTTGGAATCGCCTTGGGGTCTGGCGCCCGCTCGGCGAGTCGACCCACGAATATCTCCGGGTCGCCCAGGAGCGGTGTCGTCGGCAGCGGCGGTCGGCCCGGTTCTTTGCGGGGCTTCTGGTCGTGGAGGCCGCTGCCCTGGTGGCCTGGTTGCTGGGGTCCGACGTGGAGCTACCGAGCGGCGGCTGGCGGGTCGGTTTGGTCGCCGTTTTTGGTGGGGCGATCGGGTGGTCGATCGGTCAGGAGTGGGCCGCGAAGCGACGGCTGCTGCAGCTGGCCGGTATCGCGGCGGGGCTCGCCCGAGGGCAATGACCCCGCCCGACTGCGAACCGCTGCAGAGCAGAGGGTCCGCGAACCGCAATGCAATTTCTTTCCTACTGTCTGATTCATAGCCAGCATTTTCTCAAAAGTGTGCTGGTGGTTGCACGGCGACTGATTCTCCTTCCTCCCGGTGGTCCCTACCCGTTCATTCGCTTGCGATTCCAAGGCGGCACGCAAGCTGCCCCTGTGTGGGGGAGCAGGAGTTAGATCGTCGTAGATGCTGCATCCCGATGCAGCCCCCGCCGCCGAAAAACGAGG
>JAYVJS010000270.1:0-2634 GCA_043769075.1 Gemmatimonadota bacterium
GTGGGCGAGGGTGGGAGACACCTCGAGCGAGACCAAACCGTCGCGGCCCCCGGTGGTCTTGAACAGGGCTAAGAACGCGTCGCAGGCTGCCTGGACGTCGGCGACCGCCAACTGTTCAAAAATCAGAGCGGGTGTCAGGCCGGCGGCCGTGTGGCGGCGGATATCCGCGTCATAGTCGGAGCTCGAGGCAATCGCCTTTTCGAAAATGGTGGGGTTCGATGTCATCCCGAGTAACCCGTCGTTCGCAATCAGTTTCGCGAGGGCGCCGGACCCGATCAGATCTCGGGTGATGAAGTCGTACCATGGGCTTTGGCCCAGCCCACCGAGTCGAACGAGGGGATTGGTCATTCAGTTGCTCCGCTGGTGGGATCGACGGACGGCTTCGACCACCCGTTCGATGGTGAGTCCGAATTCCTGATAGAGCCGTTCGGCCGGGGCTGAGGCGCCGAAGTGGTCGATCCCGATCGATTCGCCCCGTTCGGTAACCCAGGTCAGCCAGCCGAAGGTCGCCGCGGCCTCGATCGAGACCCGGGCCCGAATGGCCGACGGCAAGACCCGCTCGCGGTAGTGAGCCGGTTGGGCCCGGAACAATTCCCACGAGGCAAAGGAAACCAGTCGGGTTGGCAGACCGCTCGTGGTGAGTTGCTTTGCGGCGGCCAGGCCGACGCCGAGTTCCGAACCATTCGCGAGGATGATCGCCTCGGCGGGGGTCGGGGGCTCGAATAACACGTACCCGCCGCTGCGGATCCCGTCGGCGGGGACCGCGCTGTGGTCGATCGCCGGCAGTTTTTGGCGGGACAGGATCAGGGCTGTTGGCCCGTCGCGTCGTTCCAGCGCGGCGCGCCAGGCCTGGGCGGTTTCGGCGCCGCTTCCGGGGCGGAGCACGACCAGGTTCGGGATCCCTCGAAGCATGGCTAGGTGCTCGATCGGTTGGTGGGTTGGGCCGTCTTCGCCGACCCCGATCGAGTCGTGGGTAAAGACGTAAATGGTCGGCAGGTGCATCAGCGCGGCCAGCCGAATAGCCGGCTTCATGTAGTCGGAAAACACCAGGAATGTGCTGCCGAACGGCCGAACACCGCCGTGAGCCGCCATTCCGTTCATGGTTGAGCCCATCGCGTGTTCGCGGATGCCCCACGCCACGATCCGACCGGCATGCTCGCGGTTGAAGTGAGCCGCACCCTTGATGTGGGTCCCGGTGCTGCCGGCGAGGTCGGCGGAGCCTCCCACGAGATTCGGAATTGGGCCGGCTAGGGCGTTTACGGTCGTGCCGGACGCGGCGCGGGTGGCGACCGAGTCGGTTGGTTTGAACGCCGGCAGGGTCGCGTCCCAATCGATTCGGAGGGTGCCCTGGTTCCAATCCTCGAACTCGGCCGCCGTTGCCGGGTGGGCCGCTTTGAACGCGGCGAACCTGGCATCCCAATCGACCGACCACGCCGCGCCCCGGCCGACCGCCTCACCCATATGGGCGACGGCTTCAGGGGGGACGTGGAACGGATCGGCGGGCCACTTGAGGATCGCCTTGGTGCGGGCGATCTCTTCTTTCCCAAACGGGGCGCCGTGTGCTTCTGGGGTGTTCCGCTTGGTGGGAGCAGGGTCGCCGATCACGGTTCGGAGGACCACCAGTGTCGGTCGCGCCGATTCCGCGGCCGCGGCCGTCAGTGCCCGATCGATTGCGGTCAGGTCGTTGCCGTCGGCGACGTGGAGGACATGCCAGCCATAGGCTTCGAACCGGCGACCGACGTCTTCGGAAAACGACAGCGACGTGGTGCCATCGATCGTGATCTTGTTGTCATCGTAGATCACTTTGAGCTTGCCGAGGCCCAAATGACCTGCCAAAGAAGCGGCCTCGCTCGCGACGCCTTCCATCAGGTCGCCGTCGCTGGCGAGAACCCAAGTTCGGTGGTCGACGATTGAGTGGCCCGGCTGATTGAAGTGGCTCGCCAAGAACCGTTCGGCCATGGCCATCCCGACGGCGTTACCAACGCCCTGGCCGAGCGGGCCGGTTGTGGTTTCGACCCCGGCCGTATGGCCCCGTTCGGGATGCCCTGGGGTCCGGGACCCCCACTGGCGGAACTGCTTGATTTCCTCGAGTGACAGGTCATACCCCGAGAGATGGAGGAGCGAGTACAACAGCATCGAGGCGTGGCCGCACGACAACACGAATCGGTCCCGGTCGATCCAGTCGGGTCGGGTCGGTGCATGGCGTAGGTGCTTCGTCCACAGTACGTAGGCCACCGGCGCCAGCCCCATGGGGGTCCCGACGTGGCCGGAGTTAGCCTGTTCGACCGCATCCATCGAGAGAGTCTTGATGGTGTTGATGACGGTCCACGCAACGGTTTCGTTCGCTGAAGCGGCGGAAAGAGGCAGATCGCGCTCCTAATCCTGAACCGGATCGGATAGTGTGGTGGTCTTTGGGACGGGTCACGAAAAAATAGCGAGACTGATCGCCCCGCGCTCGCCTCGTCCGCCCGTGCGGCCGGTGGCGGGCGCCGAGTGCCGGATCTCGGGCCTCGCGCTCCGAGTCCGTGCCGAGCCATGTTACCTTTCACCTGTGCGGAAACCCTCAAGTCGTCGTCGCGCTCCCGCTCCTACCCAGGCTCGTAGTTCTGAGACCCTGCGACGGACCGGCAGCAA
>JAYVJS010000271.1:0-23090 GCA_043769075.1 Gemmatimonadota bacterium
CGCAGCCGACCGAAACGGCTGACCCGGGCCGGGTTGATGACGATGACGATGTCGCCCGCTTCGGTGGCCTTGTCGAAGGACCTCAAGAAACGAGGCTGGACTTTTGTCGGACCGACGACCATGTACGCTTTCATGCAAGCGATGGGCTTGGTAAACGATCACCTGACTGGTTGTCATTGTCGGGACGCCGCAACGGAGGCTCGAACCGGTCTGAGGTTTCCCGCGGCGTGAAGCTAAGACCATATACGACAGCGCCTTACACGAAGGATACCCCGACCCCAGCCTAATCTGCTAGATTGCATGGGTCCTTTCGATTGAGAGCCATGACTACTGCAGACGTGACGACCAAGTGGCGTGAGTTGGTGGCGAAGTATCAGCAGCCGATCAACCGGTCCGCGATCACCCAAATTTGTACCACCATGATTCCCCTGGTGATCGGTTTGGTGTTGATGAGCCTTGCCATGAAGGTGCACTACTGGCTGGTTCTATTGCTCGCCATTCCGACGGGTGGCCTGCTGATTCGCACCTTCATCGTGATGCACGACTGCGGTCACGGATCGTTCTTCAGCTCCCGGCGGTGGAATGACATCGTCGGCTTCATTACCGGCGTCATGACCTTTACGCCCTACATCCAGTGGCGCCGGGACCACGCCATTCATCACGCCACCTCAGGCAACCTCGACAAGCGGGGATGGGGCGATGTCGCCACCTTGACCGTCAAAGAGTACTTGGCGCTGTCGTGGGCTGGGCGGTTCAAATATCGGATCTATCGGAACTCGTTTTTCCTGTTGGTGTTCGGTCCGATCTTTCTGATCATCAAGCACCGGTTTCCGACTGCGGGCGGGCTGACGACTGCCAAAGAACGTTTCAACGTTCATGCGACCAACCTCACGCTGGTCGCGGTGACGGTATTGCTCGGGTTTCTCGGTGCGCTCGATGAAGCCGCAGCCATCTATCTGCCGGCGTTCATGGTGGCCGGGTCGGTTGGCGTCTGGCTCTTCTATGTCCAACATCAGTTCGAAGATGCTTATTGGAAACCGGCGCAGGATTGGGACTATGCCACGTCGGCCCTTCAGGGCAGCTCATACCTCAAACTGCCCAAGGTGATCCAGTGGTTTACTGGAAACATCGGCCTTCACCACGTCCATCACCTGAGCCCGCGGATCCCGAACTATCGGCTCCAGCAGTGCCACGATGAACATCCCGAACTTCAGAACGTACCGACCATCGGTTTCTGGCAAGGGATCAGGGCGCTCGGTCTCAAGTTGTATGACGAGGACGCGAGACGCTTGATCGGTTTCGGCGAGCTTCGAAAGCGGATTGCGAACCGCTAGCAGCCCGGAGCGGTCGGGGGGTCAACGGGGCGGCGAAAGCCGCCCTGTTTGTTGCGGCGAACCGCTGTGGTACCTCTCCGAGTTGCCCCCATTTTGGGCCTCACCTGGTCTTCCTTTTGGATGGCGACTTGTCGACAAACGCTGCAATCGCCGGGTTCGCGGCCACCCATCCGGGGCTTGAGTCGATCCTCGCCTCTGAGTTGAAGCAACTCGGCCTCGAACCGAGTGCGTCGGTCGCGGGCGGGATTGAGTTTGTCGGCACCTTGGAGCAGGTCGCCAAAGCCAACCTGAGCCTTCGGACGGCCACTCGGGTGCTGGTCCGCATGGTCACGTTCCGGGCCCGGTCATTCATTGAGCTCGAACGACACGCGAAGCGAGTTGAATGGGGACGGTTCCTCGGTCCGGGCGTGGCCGCTCATTTCCGGGTGACCAGCAAGAAATCGAAACTGTTTCACGAAAAAGGTATCGCCGAGCGGCTCGCGGCCGCGGTCCAGGGGAAGGGCACCGGTGTGCCAATCGCCAGTAGCCGGGCCGACGTCGACCTTGAGGAGCGCGACGTGACGGCCCCGACGAACATCCAGCGGTTCGTGGTTCGCTTTCACTACGACGAATGCACCATCAGCGCAGACAGCTCGGGTCCACCGCTGCACCGACGCGGCTATCGATTGCAGTCGGCCAAGGCGCCGCTGCGGGAGACGCTCGCGGCCGGGTTGCTGCTCGGGAGCGGGTGGGATGGGTCGACACCCCTCATTGATCCGATGTGCGGGTCCGGCACCATTCCGATCGAAGCCGCCCTCATCGCTCGCCGAATGGCGCCTGGCCTGGCTCGTCAGTTTGCGTTCGAGCAGTGGCCCGAAGTGGATCGGAACCTCACCGCAAGACTCCGGGCTGACCTCGCGGCTGGAGCGCTGGTTCGAAGCCCGGTGGCTCTGTTCGGGAGCGACCGGGACGCGGGAGCAGTGGCCGCCTCGACGAGCAATGCGGCTGCCGCTGGGGTCCTGGCCGATGTGGAGTGGCGCCAAGGCGCCGTGTCGGCGTTGGCCCCCCCAACGACTCGGGGTTCGATCGTGACGAACCCGCCCTACGGCGCCCGGGTCGGCGACCGGACCAAGCTGCGCGACCTCTATTCCCAATTTGGCAACGTGCTCCGTCGAGTCGCCGGGGGCTGGCGGGTAGCCATGATCTCGGCCGACCCGATGCTCGAAGGCCACGTTGGCCTGCTGTGGCACAACGTTGCCTCGACCGACAATGGTGGCATCTCGGTCCGTTTCATCACCGCCCAGGTACCCGACCGATGATCGAGCGCCTCCCGATCGAGGATGGACTGCCGGCCTTGTGGGAGGCCCTGGCGGGGTTCGGCGCCGCGGTGCTGGTGGCCGAACCCGGCGCCGGCAAGACCACCGTGGTGCCGTGGCGAATGCTCGAGCAGCCGTGGCTGGCCGGCAAACGGATCATCATGCTCGAGCCGCGGAGGGTTGCGGCCCGAGCTGCGGCGGCGCGGATTGCCTGGCACCTGAACGAGCCGGTGGGTCAGACGGCGGGGTATCGGGTCCGGTTCGATACCGCGGTATCGGCCGCGACCCGGATCGAGGTGGTAACGGAGGGCGTTCTGACGCGAATGATTCAAACCGATCCGTCGCTCGATCGGTACGGCATCGTCATTTTGGACGAGTTTCACGAGCGGACTTTGGCGGCCGATCTCGGCCTGGCCCTCACCCTCCAAACGAGAGAGATCCTTCGTCCGGACCTTCGGGTGCTCGTCATGTCCGCGACGATCGACGCCGTTCAGGTGGCGGGCCTGCTTGGCGGTGCCCCGATCATCAATGCCCCAGGGCGAGTCTACCCGGTTGAAACCCGGTTTCGGCCAGCCAAAGCGGGTGTCCGGCCCGAGGCCCACGTGGCGGCTGTGGTTCGAGAAGCGTTGTCCGATGAATCCGGCGACATCCTGGTGTTTCTTCCAGGGGTCGGAGAAATCAACCGGGTCGAATCCTTCCTGACTGAGAGCGGGCCGGCCCTCGCGGCCATGGTCCACCCGCTTCACGGAATGCTCGGACCCAGCCAGCAGGATGCGGTCTTGGCTCGCGGGCTGGGTCGACGGGTCATTCTGGCGACGTCAATTGCTGAGACGAGTCTCACGGTGCCAGGAGTACGGATCGTGGTCGACGCCGGCCTAAGCCGGGTGCCACGGTTTTCGCCGAGGACTGGAATGTCCCGATTGGAGACGATTCGGGTTACCCGGGCTTCGGCTGACCAACGTCGGGGGCGAGCCGGGAGAACTGAGGCCGGGATTTGCTATCGCCTTTGGTCTGCGGGAGACGATGCGGGGCTCCTGGCTCATTCGAGCCCCGAAATTCTCGGGACCGACCTTGCCTCGCTCGCCCTTGAGTTGGCGGCCGCGGGAGTGGCCGATCCGCTCCAACTCCGATGGCTGAATCCGCCGCCGGCCGCCGCGATGAGCCAAGCGGGTACGCTCCTTGGCCTACTGGGTGCGATCGACGATCGCGGGCGGCTCACCCCGATGGGTCTCGGCATGACCCGACTGGCCCTCCATCCCCGCCTCGCCCACATGGCGATTCGGGCCGTTCAGGAGGGGTTAGGCGGCCTCGCTGCGGTCATGGCTGTTGCGCTCTCGGACCGAGACCTGGCCCGGCGAAGCCAACCCCATGAGCTGCCGGATGTCGATTTGAGGCTCCGAATTGACGCGATTGCCTCGGAACGGCTCCCTTTAGGCTTCGATGTTGATTGGGGCGCGGTGGCCCGGGCCCGTCGGGATGTCAAAGAGTGGCGAGATCGGTTGGCGATCCGGGACCCGGGTCGTCCTTCGGCCGAGGCCGCGGGACGATTGCTGTCTTGGGCCTACCCAGATCGGATTGCCCAGCGACGGCCAGGCCAGGTCGGGCGATTTCTTCTCGCTAACGGCCGGGGCGCCTCGATTCCGCCGAATCAGCCGCTGGCGCGTACCGACTATCTGGTCGCGGCTGAATTGGATGACACGGGCCCGGAGAGCCGGATCTCAATCGCGGCTCCGCTGGACCGGGAGACCCTGGCCGAGATGGTGAGCACTGAGGGTCGCGTGGTGCAATCAGTCGAATGGGATCGAGCTAGGCGATTGGTGCGCGGAATCGAGCGAGTGATGGTCGGCGCTTTGGTGTTCGAAGAACGGCCGGTTCGGGCCCTCGATCCCGACTTGACGACTCAGGCGGTGCTGGACGGGATCCGACGCGACGGTCTCGAGGTATTGCCATGGTCGGAATCGGCGACCAAGGTACGGCAGCGGCTGGCGTGTCTCCATCTGATCGACCGCTCCTGGCCGGATCAAAGTGACGAAGCTCTGCTCGATCAGCTCGCGGATTGGCTGGGCGCGGCGGCCCAAACCGGTGACATCAGCCGGATCGATTGTCGGCAGCTCCTGTTGGGCCGGTTAACGCCCGATCAACGCCAGCGCCTGGATCGGTTGGCCCCTGAGCGTTACGAAGTGCCGACGGGCTCGCGGATTGAGCTCGACTACCGCGACCCAGCTGCCCCGGTGCTTCCCGTCAAACTGCAGGAAATGTTCGGCGAAACCGGGACGCCGCATATTGCCGAGGGTCGTTTGGCGCTAACGGTCCACTTGTTGTCGCCGGCGGGACGGCCGTTGCAGGTAACACGCGACCTCGCCGGATTTTGGCGCACCAGCTATTTCGATGTTCGCCGCGAGATGAAGGGGCGGTACCCGAGGCACCCGTGGCCGGAGAACCCGGTGGAGACGCCGCCGACCCGGCGGACCAAACGGAAAGGGCAGGGGTAGCTCTTCAGCGTCGGGCCACAAACTCTCGAATCAGCCGGGAGATCTCCTCGGGATACTCGTGGATCACCCAATGGGTTCCCTCGGCGATCCGCCGGATCGTTAAATCAGAAACGAAGGCCTCGAGCCCAATGAGGTTGCCGGTCAAAAGGGCCTCGTCCTTCTCTCCCCAAATGACCATCGTCGGAACCTTGACGGAGAAGTCGGCCACGGGGGTCCCGGCGACGATTGTGTCCTGCGAGCTAGGGCCGGGTGGTCCAATCCGGGAGGCCCGATAGTAATTGAGGCCGCCGGTGAGCGCGCCCGGTTGTCGATAGGCCTCTCGATAAGCCGCTTCGTCCTGCGCGGTGAACTTGCCTTTTGCCTTCAGTCCGTTGAAGAAGCTGATCATCGGCGCGAAGTCGTTGGCCGACAACGTCGCTTCGGCTTGGGGTGACCGAAAGAAAAGCATGTACCCGCTGGCCCGCTGTTGGGCCGGGTTTTCTCGGAGTTCCCGCGAAAACACGCCCGGATGGGGTGCGTTGATGATGATCAGTTTCTTGAGGAGTTTAGGGTACCTCATCGCAAACCCCCAGGCGATGGCCCCGCCCCAATCATGGCCGACCAGCACAAACGGGCGGCCGCCGTTCAATGAGGCGGCCAACGCGCGAATATCCTCGATCACGTTGGCGGCGCGGTAGTCATCGACGGCCGGCGGCTTGTCGGACAGCCCGAAGCCTCGGAGGTCGGGCGCGACGGCCAGGTAAGTTTGCCCCAGGTCGGCCAGCTGATCCTTCCAGGCGTACCAGAACTCAGGAAACCCGTGCATGAAGAGCACGAGTTCGCCCTGGCCGGCGCGGACATAGTGGAGCTTGATGCCATTGACCGTGGCATATTCGTGTTGCATCGGCGGCCTCGCTTGGGCGGCAGCCGTTCCGGTGACTGTGACCACCGCTGCGGCCAACATGAGTCGTTTCATTTCGGGTACAACGCGCCTCCGTCGCGGGCCAGGTTTCTCAGGATCGAGGGAGGGCGAAACCGTTCCCCGTGGCGCTCGGCCAGGACGTCGCACTCCGAGGCCAACCGCTCTGCTCCGACCGAGTCGATGTAGGAGGCAACCCCGCCGTGAAAGGGGCAAAATCCCCACCCGAGAATCGAGCCCACGTCGGCGTCTTCCGGTTGGGTCACCACCCCCTCTTCGATGCATCGAAGCGTCTCGAGGGCTTGAACGTAGAGCAGCCGTCGTTTGACATCGGCGAGTGGCGGTTGGACCGTGGCTGGTGGATAGTGTTTCGTGAGCTCCGGCCAGAGCCGCTTGTCCCCGTCGGCCGGGTAGTCAAAGAACCCTGCCATGGCTTTTTGGCCGGGGCGACCCTGACCAACCATGAAATCGATGATTGCGTCGGCCGGGTGGGTTTGATACTTGTCGCCCAAATCGAGCTTGGTTTGGACCCGAATCTTCTGGGAGAGATCGAGGTTTACCATGTCGGCCACGGTCAGGGGGCCGATTGGCATGCCGGCCAATCGGCCGGCATTGTCAATCAGCGCCGGATGGACGCCGTCGGCCAACATCGCAATGCCTTCGACGAGATAGGTACCGAACACCCGACTCGTGAAGAACCCGCGGCCATCTCGGACCACGATTGGGGTCTTGCCGATGGCCTTGACGAAATCGAGCGCCTTGGCGAGGGTTTCGTCCGAGGTCTGGGCACCGCGGATCACCTCGACGAGAGGCATCTTCTCGACCGGTGAGAAGAAATGCAATCCGACAAACTGACTCGGCCGCCGACTGGCTTCGGCGAGGCTGCCGATAGGAAGAGTCGACGTGTTACTCGCGAAGATCGCGGTTGGAGGGACGATCGCCTCGGCCTTCTTGGTGATCTCGTTCTTGAGGGCCCGGTTCTCGAAGACGGCTTCGACGATCAACTCCGCTCCCGAGAGATCCTCGAAGGAGGCTGTCGGCGTCACCCGACCAAGTGCGGCGGTGGCCTCGACCTCGGTGAGTCGCCCCTTTTTGACGGCATCCGCCAAGATCACGCCGATCCGCTCCTTGCCCTTGGCCGCTGCCGCGAGATCAAGATCCAAGAGGGTGACCTCGATACCGCTGATGGCCGCGCTATGGGCGATGCCATGACCCATCAACCCCGCGCCGAGGACCCCGATTTTCCGATAGAGGGCCGGGGGCACTCCCGGGGGGCGATTCTTCAGTCGCTTGGCGTCTCCCATACTAAAAAACATGGTTCGGACCATGCCCTGAGTCTCTGAGCTGAAAACCAGTTCGACGAAGCCGCGGGCCTCGACCCTACAACCCGCGTCGATCGGGAGTTGGAGGCCGTGATAGATCGCATAGGTGGCCAGTCGAGGGGCCAAGTAGTTGCCCCAAGTTTCGCGGGCCATCATGGCGTTCGCACCGGTGAAGGTTTCGGCCCCCGATGGCGAATGCACCTCGCCCCCGGGCACCCGGAATCCCTTCCGGTCCCACGGCTGGATCGGTTCGATGGTGCGAACGAGGTGGTTGGCCCGTTCGAGTACCTTGTCTGGGGCCACGACCTCGGTGATGAGGCCAAGCTCGAGGGCCTTCCTCGGTGGGATGGTTTTGCCTTGGGAAATCAGGCCGATGGCCTCGCGCGCTCCGATGAGCCGGGGCAGTCGCTGGGTACCTCCGGCTCCGGGGAGGAGGCCGAGGGAGCATTCCGGCAGGCCGAGGCGAAGGGTGGGGTCGTCGGCAACGACCCGGGCGTGACAGGCCAAGGCCAGCTCGAACCCACCGCCGACCGCGGTACCATTGATGGCCGCCACAACCGGCTTGCCGCCAGTCTCCATGGTTCGGAACACCCGTTGGAGCCCGGCCACTCGTTCAAGGAACTCAGCCTTGGTGAGGTCTTTGGCCGCGAGCAGCATGGTCAAATCGGCGCCAACGATGAAGCCGGCTTTGGCGGAGGTGATAACGATGCCCTTGACGCTCGGGTTGCCGAGAAGGTCGTTGATGGCGACGCTGAATTCGCCGAGCGAGGCGTCGTTAAAGATGTTGGGCGTTTTGCCGGGGCAGTTCCAGGTCACGGTCGCGATGCCGTCGGGCCCGATCTCGGTGAAGACATGGGTGGCCATCGTCACACTCTCTCGATCACCGTAGCGACGGCCATGCCGCCGGCTACACAGAGGGTGGCCGCGCCGATGGTCTGATTTCGCCGTTCCAGTTCGTCGAGCAACGTCCCGAGAATAATGGCTCCCGTGGCGCCGAGTGGATGGCCCATCGCAATGGCGCCGCCGTTGATGTTGACGTTGTCGGAGTTCAGCCCGAGTTCCTGCATGAAAAAGAGCGCCACGGCCGCAAAGGCTTCGTTGATCTCCCACTGATCGACGTCTTTGACGCCGAGGCCCGCCTTCCTTAGGGCGATCCGACAGGCTTCGGCTGGAGCCGTCAACATGATGGTCGGGTCCTCTGCGCAGGCGGCGAAACTTCGAATCCGAGCCCGCGGTTTGATACCGGTTTTCCTGGCGCCGGCGTGGTTGCCGAGGAGTACCATGGCGGAGCCATCGACGATCCCGCTTGAATTGCCGGCATGATGGAAGTACTGAAGTCGCTCGATCTCGGGGTACCGGTGGAGAACGACCCGGTCGAAACCGGCGAATTTTGCCATTTTTGCGAATGACGGCTCGAGTCTGCCGAGGCTGTCGACGGTCGTCTCGGGTCGGAGGTGTTCGTCACGGTCCAAAATGGTCAGGCCGTTGCGGTCGACCACCGGCACCACGGATTGGCGGAAGTAGCCGGCATCCCAGGCGGCCTTGGCCCGGCGTTGTGATTCGGCGGCGAAGCTGTCGAGTTCTCGGCGGCTGAAGCCGTATTTGGTGGCGATGAGATCGGCTGAAACGCCCTGAGGAACGAAATGGAAATCAGCGGCTAGGAGGGGGTCAGTAGCCGCCGTGAAGCCAGCGGAGCCCAGCGGGTTTCGGGACATATGCTCGATCCCGCCCCCAATCGCGAGATCGACTTGCCCGGCCATCACTTTGGCGGCCATCAGATTGACCGCCTCGAGTCCTGAGCCGCAGTACCGATTGAGCACGACGGCAGGAACCCGTTCGTCATATCCGGCCGCCAAAACGGACCATCGTCCGATCCCCGCTTCGTCTTTGATCGCATCGACGCAACCGACGGCGACATCTTCGACCAGCGACGTATCCAGGTTGTGTCGGGTTTTGAGGGCTCGGAGGGGGGTCGCGGCCAATTCGACCGGGGCCACTTCATGGAGCGACCCGTCCGGCTTCCCGCGTCCCCGAGGGGTTCGCACGGCGTCGAGAATGAAAGCGTCTGTCATCGGCCGAATCTATCATTTCCACCGGTGGGTGGGGAGGGGAACCGACTCCTGGGTAGATTGTCAGAATGACCCCACACGCCGCACCTGTCATCGGGATGGTTCTGTTTCCCAATCTGACCCACCTCGACCTAACCGGTCCGTTTGAAGTGTTGGGCCGAGTCCCCAACGCCCGGATCGTTGCGATTGGGGCCGATCTCGCGGCGGTGACCAGCGACACCGGTCTCCGGATTGTGCCGGACGTAGCCTTCGGGAGCGCCCCGGCGTGCGACGTGATCTGTGTTCCGGGCGGCCCCGGGGTCAACGAAATGCTGGAGGATGAGCGCCTGCTCGAATTTCTTCAGACTCAGGGTGGCCAGGCGGCGTATGTCACGTCGGTGTGTACGGGATCGTTGCTGCTGGGCGCGGCCGGTTTGCTGACCGGATATCGGGCCGCCACCCATTGGATGTCGATGGACCTCCTGCCCTTGTTCGGAGCGATTCCGGTTGCCGAACGGGTGGTGATCGACCGGAATCGGATTACCGGCGGCGGGGTTACGGCGGGCATCGATTTCGGATTGGTGCTGGCCGCGGAGTTGGCGGGCCAGGACGTGGCGCGGCGAATCCAGTTGATGCTGGAATATGATCCGGCCCCGCCGTTCGACGCCGGTTCGCCCCTCCGGGCGGCCCCGGAGGAGGTGGCGGCCGTCCGGGCGGCCGGTGCCAGATACCTCACCGCTCGGCGCGAGATCGCGACCCGAGCTGCTGCCCGGCTGGTCCGTTAGGGGAGAAACCGAGTTCGG
Organism: Gemmatimonadota bacterium; assembly: GCA_043769075.1. Lineage (GTDB taxonomy): Bacteria > Gemmatimonadota > Gemmatimonadetes > Gemmatimonadales > GWC2-71-9 > SHZU01. The sequence continues at coordinate 10,193 of JAYVJS010000271.1, forward strand.
GCTTGGGGTGGGGGAACCGGGCAGGTGTCAACACGGCCGAAAGCCCGGGTTCGCCAAAACGCGACGACGTCATAGAGCGAGTCGCGGATTTCCCGCGGGATCAGGTATCCGGCTAGGAAAACCACCCAAACCCCGCCAAGATAGCGAACGATCCGCAGGACAGCCGTGGATCGGACGGTCGCGCGAGATCCCTCGATCAGAACGAGGGAGTCAATGCCCTCGAGTTCGGGATGCGCGTGAAGGGCGGCTTGTGCGGTGACGCCCGAAAGCGGGGCGAATCGAAGCGGGCCCTGAGCGTCGACCGTAAGTAGGAATGAAACCCACCCGTTGCAGAGGGCGCAGTGCCCGTCGAAAAGAAGAATCGGAGCCGGCTCAGGTGATGAGTCCAACTTCCCGGAGCTCCTCCTCAAAGTCTGGGGCCGGATTCAGGGGCCGTCGAAAAAACCACCACTGTTCGGTCGGATCATGGCCGTTTTCGCGGGCGTTTTTTTCACCCCAGATCGGCCGACATTCGACCGTCAGGTCCCGAAACTGTTGATCGAGTTTTTCGAGCTTCCCATCGATGGCCTGGTGGTCATCGGTCGAGGCGACCTCAAGGGCGCCGGCCAAGGTATCGCGCATGTCCATGTCGTTCAGGTAGTCATCGAAGGTGAGGTCATAGCCTTCTTCGACGGCCGCCACCATGCTTTCCCAGTGATCAACGAGACCTTTGAGGCCGCCTTTCACGACGCTGGGTGCGCTGCCTCGTCGGCGCAGGTACTGGCGGACTCGATCAGGCTGCTGGGTCGTCATTGCTGCCTCCGTCGCGCTTGCCGCTGAAAGTACGCTTCACCATCGGCCGGCCTGAAGAAAGTACGGATCGTACCGTCGGGTTCGAACGCCAAGAACGTACCACCCTTCCGATCATAGCGACTTCGGGTCCGATCAGGGCGAACCAGTTCGAGGACGTCTCCGCCAACGGGCCGGTCGCGGAGTTCTTGGGCGGCCCGGAGATACGTGGCCTCGGTGAAGCCTTCAAACTCTGCGCCGTGTTTCCGGAAATGATCGGCCAAGTGTTTCGGCGACCGGAATCCAATCCCGGATCTGACCTGAGGGGCCGGCGGGGCCGGCGGGGCCGGCGCCACGGCCAAGGGTGGCCCGGCGGGCGCCGCCGCTCGTGGTGGGGCTGCTCGGCACCCCAGCACCAGGCCCACGGCCGCCACGAACTGGGTTACTATGCCACGACGTCGGGGATTGGTCAACGGTCCTCCGAATCTTCGGATACGGCAGATTATCCTCGTTGTTCCCATTGGGCGCAAGCTACCCGGAGGATTCAATGGTCATTCGAGAGGCCACGGAGTTCGTAGACTACTGGCGCGGAGTGCGGCAACGGACCCGGCGTCTGGCCCTGCTGATTCCCGAGGACCGGTTGGAATGGACGCCGGCGGCCGGTCGTTGGAGTCTCGGAGATCTGGTTCGCCACCTGGCTGCCATCGAGCGGTGGATGTACGGCGAGAACGTCCAGGGCCGTCCGAGTCGCTATCCCGGTCACGGTCAGGACCTCGCCTACGGGCTCGATCAGGTCACGGCCTATCTCGACTTGATGCATCAAGAGTCCTGCGTCATCTTTGCGACCCTGACCCCCGAACAGCTCGCCGGCAAGTCGGTGACGCCGGCTGGGACGCCGATCACGACGTTCAAGTGGCTCCGGGCTATGGTGGAGCACGAGGCTCATCATCGCGGTCAAATCCAGCTTCTGCTCGGCCTGCTCGGGATCAAGACACCCCAGATCTTCGGGCTCACCGAAGAGGAGGTCCGGGCTCGATCGTCGGGCTAGCGCTCGGTTGTCCAGGTCGATCGCTCGAACCGACGAATCAACCGGTCCATGCGGGCCTGGATCGCCTCGAATTCTTGGTTGCCGTCGAGTGCGGCCACGTCCTTCCCCCGGGCCGCGGAATCAGAATACTCTGCCTCCCAGATCACATCGGGCAGGCTGTCGGGACCACTCGTCCGGCGAAGGACGGTCCCGACGACCAAGCCGGCCCGGCGGCGAATCGAACTGGCTTCAAGCCGGGTCAGATAGACGGAGTCGGCCAGAGTCGGCTTGGCGTAGTAGTAGTTATGAACCACAAGCACCGGCCGGCTCGGGCGGGCGCCAATCGACAGGCCCAGCGTTGCCAGCAGCAACCATCGAAACATTGGCGTCTCCGGTTCTAGGACCGACGTCCCTCGTACCATCCCCGAAGCGGCCGCGGCGAATAGGCAGCTTCGAGCTTCGTGCACTCGTCGTCCGTGAGCCGCAGGTCGACGGCTCGGGCGGCACTTTCGAGCTGCTCCAGTTTAGTGACACCAACGATGGGCGCGGTAACCCCTGGTCGGGACAACACCCAGCTCAATCCCGTTTCGGCCGGCGAGACGCCTCGGGCGGCGGCGACGGCGGCGTTGGCCGCGATGATCGTCTCATCGGTTGGATGATCGTAGAGCTGGTCGGTCAACTGATCAGTCCCGCCCCGGGGAGTGGTCGACCGCGAGCCCGGGCCACGCGCGAGGAGCCCCCGGGCCAACGGAGACCATGGAATCATTCCAATGCCTTGATCGAGGCACAGCGGAACCATTTCCCGCTCTTCTTCTCGATAGAGCAAATTGTAGTGGTTCTGCATTGAGACAAACCGGGTCCAGCCTCGTGAATCCGCGAGAGCGAGGGCCTTCATCAGCTTCCAGGCGTAGGTCGTGCTCGCTCCGAGGTAGCGCACCTTGCCTTGGGTCACCAGGAGGTCGAGCGCCGCTAGGGTTTCTTCAAGGGGGACCGAGGCGTCGAATCGGTGAAGCTGGTACAGGTCGATGGCGTCAACCCCGAGCCGTGTGAGACTGGCTTCGCAGGCCTGGATGATGTGTTTCCGTGATAGGCCGCCGGTATTTGGCGCCCCACTTCGCATTTCGAAGAAGACCTTGGTGGCGATCACCACCTCGTCCATCCGGGCGTACTCGCGGAGCAACCGGCCGGTCACTTCTTCGCTGACGCCGAGGGAATACATGTCGGCGGTGTCGAAGAAGTTGATCCCCAGTTCAACCGCCCGGCGAAAAAATGGCCGGGCCGCCGCTTCATCGAGAACCCACGGGCGCCAGGCCGGGGTTCCAAAACTCATGCAGCCGAGGCAGAGCCGAGAGACGATCAGTCCGGAGGATCCCAGTGGAGCGAATTGCATGTCGAGAGATACCGCTGTGAGACCGGTGGCGTCAATCGCCGGCCGAAGCCCAGAGGTGGCTTCGGGGTATTCCTCGGGCTTCCAGGACCCGGAGCCAGGGCAGCTCGCAATCGACCGCGAGCTCTGAGGGACCGCTAGCCCATCTCATCAGCAAGAATCTGGCGTTTCGTAGGTACGCCCCAGCGATAGCCGCCGACCGACCCATCTTCGCGAATGATCCGATGACACGGAACGACGATCGCAATCCGATTACGGGCGATAGCGCTGGCGACGGCGCGGGCTGCCGAGGGCTGACCTATCGCGGCCGCCAGTTCGTGGTAGGACGCGGTTTGCCCTTTGGGGAGCTCGGTGAGTGCCCGCCAAACTCGGAGCTGAAACGCGGTCCCGATCAGGTCGAGGGCCGGAGCCTCGGCACCAAGGTCGCCTCGCAACTGAGCGTCGACCTTGGCCACCAGATCGGCGAGCCATCCATCAGCACCGTCGTCGATCCGTTCTCGGATGGCATTGGGAAATTCCTTGGAGAGGTTTCCGACCAGGGTCTCGTCGTCAGGCCCGAGGAGCACGGCGCAAACCCCTCGGTCGGTAACGGCGGTCAGCAGCCTCCCGTACCGTGAACCGGTGACCGTAAAGCGGATCCGAATTCCGGCCCCGCCTTTGGCCAGGCGACCAGGCGTCATGCCGAACCGCGAGTCGGCCCGCTCGTAGACCCGGCTCGAGGACCCAAACCCGGATTCGTAGGTGGCCCGGGAGACGGCCCCGGTTTGCTGGAGTGCGTTTCGGAATCGTCGCTCCCGGACGACCTGCTGAAAGGCCTTGGGCGACATTCCGTAGCGAGCCTTGAAACGGCGCTGGAGATGCGATGGGCTCATCGCCACCAGGCTTGCCAATTGGTCGAGCGTCACCGGGGTGGCGTCGGCCGTCTCGATCGCCCGATGCGCCATGGCGACTGGATCGTTGGCCGGTTCATCCGGCCGACAGCGCCGACAGGCACGAAACCCGGAAGCGCGCGCTAGGGCTGGTTCTCCGAAGAAGGCGACATTCTCGGGCTTGGGTCGCCGGGCGGGGCAGGAAGGCCGACAATAGATCCCGGTCGTCTTGACCCCAAAGACGAACCGCCCGTCTTGGGTCCGGTCCCGGAGCAGGACGGCCTGCCAGGCCGCCGAGAGGTCAGGTTCCTGATGGCGAGGTGGTATCACGGTGGTGATCATAGACGTTAAGCTCCTTGGTTGTCTAGGATACCGTCCCCGGGGCCGGCCATCTATCCGAATCGTGTTCTCAATGCGAGTGGCTCAAAACCGGTCAGAAGGCGGGGTAGTTGCGCCGACCCGTCAGCAGCGATTCATTCTACGACCATTCACGCCCTCGTTTCCCCTTTTTCCGGAGTTTTTCTCGATGATTCGTGCTGGTGCTGCTCTTTCTGCTCTGTTGGTCGTCAGCGTCGTATCGCCCCTCGTAGGCCAGGACAAGAAGGAAAAGACTCAAGCTGTCAACGTCGATTTTGGGTTCGTGAACGCCTCCGGAAACACCAGCGTCACCACACTGAATCTCGGTAACAAGTATGTGACGAACACGGCGGATAAGCGGGTGATCTTCACTCAGTTGTTCAACGCGGTTCGGAGTCAGACCGACGGTGAGAAGCAGGCGGAGAACTATCGGGCGCAACTCCGGCTCGACTACGGGTTGGGCGGCAAACTCTATTTGTTCGGACTGACCGGTTGGGACCGGAACGTTTTTGCCGGCGTATCGCGCCGATTCGAGGAGACGATCGGCCTCTCATACAAAGCCGTCGCGCTCCCGAATGACGACTTGACCTTCGAAGTGGGTCTTTCGCAATTCCAACAGCGCAACACGATCGCGACCGCCGGCAAGTTCGACGATAACTTCACCGCCGGCCGGTTGGCGGGGCTCTACAAGCGGAAACTGACCGACGCGAGCTTCTTCACTCAGGGTCTCGAGCTGATTCCGAATTTTAGTACCAGCGACGATTGGCGCTTGAACAGTGAGTCAGCGTTGGTGGCGCCGATTTCGAAGGCCATCGGCCTCAAGCTTGGCTATACGATTCGATACGACAATTTGCCGGGGTTTCGTCCGGCTCCCGCGACCGCAGGATCCCGGTTCAAGAAGACGGATCGGTTCTTGACGGCCGGGATCACCATCTCGTACTGATCGGACGCTATTCCTCATCTCTTGGAGTTACACATGCGGAACGTAATGAAGGCGGTCGGGGCGGCGCTGCTGATCCTGTCGCTCGGGCAGGAGGCGTCGGCGCAGGTCAGGTTTGGGGCCCAGCTGGACTACGCCGCCGATACCGATTTTGGGCTGGGTGTTCGGGCCGGGTTCCCGCTCGGCGAGAGCTTGAAGCAAAAGGGAGTCGAAGCGTTGGTCACGTTCGACTACTTTTTTCCGAAGGGGTTCACCTACTGGACGGCGACAGCAAACGGCCTCTACCATTTCACGTCGGAGAGCTCGACCGTCAAGCCGTATGTTGGGGGCGGACTGTCTCTTGGCCACAGCTCGTTCGATACCGCCTCGCCCGGCATCGGTGCTAGTGCCACCGACGTTGGGCTGAACGTAGCCGGCGGGATCAGGTTCAAGGCTCAAGACCGGTTCCTGCCTTTCGTTGAGGCACGGTACGAACTCAAACGAGGGGGCCAGTTTATCATTGCGGCAGGGGCGTACTTCGGCAAACCCTAAGCGGATTGGCAAACCTGGATCGGGGTGCTTCCGAGGCACCCCGATCTACAGAACAATCGGAATCGACATCCTGCTCACCACCGCTTGATTCGCGGCGATGCCCACGATCGTAGCGACCAGCCCATCCTTCGCGGTGCAGGGCACCGGCACGTTTGAGTAGCTCACGCTTCGCAGGAAGTCCCCGAGCGCATAGTAGAGCGGTGAATAGGGAAGCCCAACCCCGGCCTTGAGCTGGCCCTGCGCGGCCAACTTCGTGGCGTCCGCAATCAGAATGATGCCTTCGTCTTGGTGAAACTGCTGCCGAAGGGCGTAGACCTCCCAGCCCAGCGTCGTCGCGTCGACTTCTTTGAACATCCATCCGTGGGTCCAGGACAGCGAAAACGTTCCGTTCGTACCCCGAAGCACCTCGTGTTGATTCCCGAACGAGTTTGCGAGTGACGCCTCGTAGGTCACCACCGCGCCGTCGGCAAATTGGAACTGAGCGTGGACGGTGTCCGGCACCGTTCGACCGTCTTTGTGAAACGCGATCGATCCACTGCCCGAAACAGCCACGGGGGACTGGTTCCGGAACCAGTGCATCACATCCAACTGTTGGGCTCCAATTTCGCCGAGGAGGCCGATCGAGAGGTCGGGATCGAGCCGCCAGTTGTCGATTTCAGCTGGGAACCTCCAGGAGGTCTTCCGGTGGAAATGAGCTGATCCCCCGATGAAGTCTCGAAAGGCGTCGGTGCGGTAGAAAGTGCGCGCCAGCTGGTAGACCGGGTTACTCCGGCCCTGAAACCCCGCCATGAACACTCGGCCCGGTGTTGCCTCCGCGGCGGCCGCAATGGCCCGGGCATCATCGACCGTATGGGCCAACGGCGCCTCGCAATAGACGTGCTTGTTGGCGGCCAGCGCATCTTGAACGATGGCTCGATGGAGGTGGGTCGGCGTGGCGACGATGACCGCGTCGAGATCACGCCGCTTGTCGAGCATGGCGCGATAGTCGGCGAACGACTCCGCACCGGCCGCCCGTTCTTCGCCGGCCTTGGCCCGGGCCGGATTCGGGTCGCACACGGCCACGACCGTGGCCCCGGTGATCTTGGTGAGTTCGGCCAAGATGGCCCGGCCCTGCCGGCCGATTCCCACGACACCGATTGCTTTGGTTTCCGGCAATCGGCGAGGGCCGAGGGCTTCGAATTCGGGCACCAGCGCTAGGCCGGCCACGGTGCCGCCGGTTTGGACCAAGAAACCTCGTCGATCGAGATTGGTCATCCGCCTATCCGTCCAGTGGGGTCCATTGATGCCGCGCGTCCGACTGCCAAACTCGCCATTCGCCTCCCAGCGCCGCCGGCCGACACCCCGAGACGAGGATTGCCGTCGACCAAGCATCGGCCAGTCGTGGTGAAGGCCCAACCACGGCAACTCGTCGGTCGGCCCGCAGCGCTCGACCCGTTCCGGGATTGATGGTGTGCGGCGTCCGGTGGCCGTCTCGCTCCGACCAGACGCCGGAAACTGAAAATCCTTGATCTCGAAGTTCCAGAACCGGGTCCCAGCGTCCAGGCCCCAGGCTCACCCGCCAGCCTGACGAAGGCCCAGGGGCGCCGAACCCGAATCCACTGCTGGTACCGCCATGAACGAACCCAGCCCGGACGCCGCCATCTCTGAGTACGGTTACCGCGAGCTCGACCGCGTGGCCCTTGGCGATCGCTCCAAAATCAAACCTGGCCGCCGGGTTGGCCACCCCGACGCGCCGAGTGGCAGGTTCAAGCCTCACCAACGCGTCGAACCCCGCGCGACCGAGGGATGGATCAAAACTCCTGCCGGATTGTCGGGTGACATCCAGGGCTTCGGAAAACAACGCGAACTCATCGGAGTCGACCTCCGTGAGATCGGGTGCGGTACGACGGAGATGCGCAAGCAAACTGCTCTCGTCGAACCGGGTGAAGCTCCGATGAGCGGCTTCGATCCGCTCGATCGCCTGTTCGCCGATGGCCCGGAGGCTTGTCTCGTCGTCGCCCAACACCACGAGTTCGAACCGGGTCCCCATGGCCTGGGTCGCCAGGCGCACCGCGGCCACCTAGAGCTTCCGGGCTCGCATCGTGGTGGGGTTGAACCCGAAGGCGGATCCTTCCCAAAGGGATCGGGTGGCGAGATCGACCGCAACCATCACCTTGGCGCCCAACTCGACTGGGCTCGGCGAGGGTCCCCTCGAGCGGATGGCCTCGATCCAGCTGATCCGGAGGGTGTCTTGGGAATCGCCCAGGTCCTCGCCCTCAAAGGTCTGCTCGTCGATTTCATCGGCGTAGATCCGCTCAGGGCGAAGGGTCGTGTTGTTGGCCCCGCCGATATAGAGATTGCCCTTGTGCCCCCGAATCACGGTCTCAAATCCCACCTCATTGGAGGTCGAGCCCGCGACCACCATCGTATGTTCGCCCTCAAACTCGATGTTCAGATTGACCTGGTCGTGATTGTCCATGACCTTGTCGACATAGTGCCCCCCCGACGCCACGACCCGGGTTGGCCATCCCAGATTCAACGCCATCACGAGCGGCGTGATCCGATGCACTAAGAGGTCGCCGATGATGCCGGTCGAGTACTTGTGATAGCGGCGCCACCGGGCATAGATCTCGGGATTCCACGGGATTTGGCCGAGGTTGCCGCACCACTGCTTCCAGTCGAGGTTTTCGCCTGGTTTCCATTCGGGGTTGATGGCGTAGTAGAGCCACTCACCGTCCTTCGAGTTACGGCAATAGCTCGTTTGACTCCACACCGGCTTGCCGATCGCCCCGGCGGCGATCAACGCCTGTGCCTTGCGGTAACTCGGCATCATCACGAACTGAGTGCCAACCACGACCAATGCTTGCGGGTTGGCCTTGACCATCCCGTGAAGTCGGAGCGCCTCCGGGAGGCGGAGGGTCATCGGTTTCTCGACATACACCGCTTTGCCGGCGGCCACCGCGTCCTCGACCATCTTGGCGTGCCAGTGTTCCGGCGAGGCAATCAGAACCCCATGGAGGTCCTTCCGTGCGAGGAGCCCAGGATAGTTCGCGTAAAACGTCTCGACAGTGCCGGCGCCCTGGGCTGCTTCGACCTTCTGTTTGGCGGCGTCAAGCCGTTCCTGACAGACGTCCGCCAGCGCGGCCACCGTCACATTGGCGCGGTGATCTTTCGCGATGGCGAGAAACGACTCGACATGCCCGGTTCCCATGCCGCCGGTTCCGATGACTCCGATTTTCACGGGCTCATCGATTCGAACCCGCGGCGGTGCCGGCATGGTGGCTTCGGCCTCGGCCGGCCAGGCCATTGAACCGGTTTCGGCGCTCAGGGCCACGGCAGCGGTTGTCGCGAGGAACTCGCGTCGCGAATGGTCGTTCATTGGGATTCCAGCCCGGTCTGCAGCCGCTTGAGGAGGCGGAGTGTTCCGGCGATGCCTTCGCGTTCGGTGAGCCGATCGCCCTCGTATTCAATCCCGATCCACGAGTGAAAATTGGCCGCCATGACGATCCGGAGTAGCCGAGGATAGTCTTTGGTGGTTTCGTTGCCGACGCTGTCGAAATCATGGGATTTGGCGCTGACCGCCTTCGCGAACGGCATCATTTCTTCGACGCCTTTGTAGCGATCGTATTCATAGAAATTGCCGAAGTCGGGCAGGGTTCCGCAGCGCGGATGGTTGACCAGCCGCATCACGCCGGCAAGCCAGTCGCCGTGGGAGGAGAGCCCGCCGTGGTTTTCGACAATGACGTTGAGCTCCAACGGCGCGGCAAGCTCGGTGAGCTTCCGGAGTCCATCGGCCGCGAGCTTCTGCTGCTCTTCGGGGCTTCCGGCGCTTTGGGCATTGACGCGGATCGTTGCGCAACCGAGCGTCTTGGCGGCTTCGAGCCACTTCCGGTGGTTTTCAACCGCCTCGAGCCGTTTGGCCGAATCGGGATTTCCGAGATCGCCCTCGCCGTCACACATAATGAGGTGCTGGTAGACGCCCTCGGCAGACGCCCGCCGATTCATCTCGGCGAGGTAGCCGGCGTCTCGCGCTTTGTCCTTGAAGAAGACGTTGACGTACTCGATCGCCTCGATCCCGAAGTCGCGGCGGGCGACCCGGGCAAAGTCGAGGTGATCGAGCTCCTTGCCGAACAGAGCTTTGTGCAGTGACCACTGGGCCAGCGAAATCTTGAATGGCGCTGGAGCCCGTCCGATCAAAGGCATGGATGGCAGCGCGAGCGCCGCGGCGGCGCCGACCACAAATTCCCGTCGATCCATAGGAATGACTCTCCGTTCGGGTTCTTCAATTGTAGTGTCGAATCGAGCCTGGCGCGACCAATCAGCTCTTCGATCGGCCCAAGCGGCGCCCGGCATACCACAACCCATCGATCGTTCCCGCCGCGTCCATGGTAAAAGTCACCAAATCAGTGCCTTGCCAAGCGTTGTCCCAGCGCGCTTCGAAGGTATCGAAGTGCCAATGCTCCAACGGGGCATGGAGTTGCGATCCGAATTGGAGAGCGAGGTGGCCGTCCTCAATGCGAATCTGAATCGAACCGACCAACGAATCGGCGTAGCTACCAGCGTATTGCTCCAGCCCCAGCGACGGCTTGGTGCCCTTAACCCGAGTCTGCTGGGCTTTGGCGATGGCACTCTCCTGCGCCGCGGCGAACCCTGCGTAGAGCGTCCGGAGCTCGGTGCTCCAGTCTCGCGTCCCAGTGCCGAGCCAGGTGTCGAGGGCGCGGTAGAGCAACGCGTGCCGGACCTCGACGTGATCGAGGTTGCCGAGTACGTAGACGCCCAGACGCTCTTCCGGGATGACCCCGATGATGGCGACCATGCCGTCGATGCTCCCGGTGTGAAACTGGAGCATCCGGCCTTGGTAATCGTGCTGAAACCAGCCAAGGCCGTAGGTCATCCAATGCGGTTTGGTGAGCTGCTGAGTTGGGTAGAACTCCGACGCCGGCACGATGGTCTGGGGCTTCAACAATTCGGCCCAAGTGGCCGGCTTGAGGAGCGGCCGGCCGTTGACCCGTCCGCTGTCAATGACAAACGCGGCCCACCGGGCCATGTCAGAGACACTCGACCAAATCGCCCCAGCGGCTGCGACCGGATCGACCGCCGCATTGCTGATGACCCGGACCTCGCTGCCGACCTTTTGGTGCGGTGACGCCACGTTGGGCTTCCCAGCCGTACCGGCGAGGGTTGAAACCGTGCGGTCCATCCCGAGTGGGGCGAGGATCCTGGTTTCGATGAATCGCTCCCAGGGCATCCCGCTGGCGGCCGCGATGACAGCGCCGGCGGCGGCATACATGATGTTTTGATAGATAAAACTCGATCGGGTCGGGTAGGCCATTGGGATGAATCGCGCCCGCCTGAGGACTTCGCCAGGCGAGTTATCGTTGCGGTACCACAGCACATCACCATTGGCGAGCCCAGCCCGATGGACCAAAATGTCCCGAACCGTGATCTCTCGGGTCACATATGGGTCACCCAGCGCGAACCCGGGCAAGTATTTGGTCACCGGGTCATCCCACTGGACCTTCCCTTCGTCGACCAGCATCCCTAGAGCCGCCGCCGTCATGGCCTTGGTCGTGGATCCGATCGAAAACAAGGTGTTGTTGTCAACCAAGTCTGGTTTGCCGAGTTCCCGAACTCCATAACCCTTGGCAAAGACGGTTTTCCCATCCTTGACGACGGCAACGGCCAACCCGACGGCGCCCCAGTCTTTGGCGGCCTTGGCGGCATAGGCATCGAATCCGGCAACCTTGGTATCGGTTTGCGCCGAGACTCGGGGAAACGCACATAGGGTAAGGCAGAGGAGCGGGGCGAAACGCATTGAGGGGCTCGTTGGGTGGGTTGGTTCCGAAGGTAAGGCCACGGTCAGGTCGCAAGAAGTTCGGGGGTCGGTCGGAGCATCCGGGTACCAATCAGTCCGAGGGCAAAGAAGACCGCGCAGTAGTGGGCCGGCATCAGCGGATTGCCGGTCGTATGCACCAACCAGGTCAAGATCAGAGGCGAGAGGCCGCCAAACACCGACGCGGCTACGTTGTACGAAATTGCGAGTCCGGTCGCCCGTACCTGAATCGGGAACAACTCTGCGCTGGCGGTCGGAACCGGACTGCTCGACGCGGCGATCAACACCGCAAATGTCAGCTCGACCGTCATGATCGAGCCCATGGACGGGGCGTGGATGATCCAGTAGTAGCCGGGATAGAGTACCACGAGGAAAACCACCAAGGCCCAAGTCATCACGCGTTGGGGGCCAACCCGGTCGCCGAGGTGCCCAAAAAGCGGGACCGTGGCCACTCGTAGCAAAATCGATGCGAGCAATACGTTGAACGGGACGCTCGCGGGCATGCCGAGGGTCTGAACGGCGTAGATCGGCAAATAGACGATAGTCACGTACGACATCACGTTGAGGGCGGTGCTGAGCGCCGTCGAGATGAACAACTCCCTTGGATATCGGGTGAGGACCGCTTGAAGGGAAACGCCGGCCCCCCGGTCTAGGGTCTGAAACGCGGCCGTTTCGGGCAGTCGGCGCCGGATATACAGCCCGACTGGTCCAATCAGCAGACCGAACACAAAGGGGATTCGCCACGCCCAGGCGTCGACCGCTTCAGGGGCGAAAAAGTTGGTGAGCAGCGCCGCCATCCCCACGGCCAGAAGGGCCCCAAACGCCTGGGCGAAGATCTGCCAGCTTCCGTAGAAAGTCCGACGGGCTTTCGGGGCGTACTCGATCAACATCGCCGTTGCGGTTCCAAATTCGCCGCCGGCTGAGATGCCCTGTAACAATCGAGCGACCAACACCAGGATCGGGGCGGCTATCCCAATTTGGTGATAGCTCGGCGTCAGGGCGAGTATGGCGGCCGCCACCGTCATCATGCCGATGACCAGCGTCAGCCCCGCTTTCCGGCCGGCGCGATCGGCGTACCGGCCGAGGAGGACCCCGCCCAACGGCCGGACCACGAAACTGGCGCCGAACGTTGCCGTGGTCAGGAGCATCGCCCCATAGGCACTACTGGTTGGAAAGAACTGTTTCGAGATGACTACCGACAGGAAAC